>JBEKKG010000551.1:0-5522 GCA_050010835.1 Planctomycetota bacterium | reverse complement strand
TCACGCTTCAGACCCAGGACGACAAGCCCTGGCGGCTGTCCGATCAAAAGGGCAAGGTGGTGGTGCTGCTGTGGTATCCACTCGATTGGAGCCCCACTTGTGAGAAGGAGAACTGTGCGGTCAGCCAGGACCGCAGTTTGTACGGCCCCGGCCGCGTGGTGGTGGGTCTCAGCCGCGACAGCACCTGGAGCCATAGGGCCTTTAAGGCCGAGCGCAAGATCGCTCACGACTTGCTTGCGGACCCGCTGCTGGAAGTGACCAAGAAGTACGGACTGGCGCACCCCAAGGTGCCTTTCATCAGCCACCGCGCGACTGTGATTGTTGACAAGGATGGCTCGGTGGCCTTTGTGCAGGTGCAGGAGAAGACGCCGGAAGCCCGGGACATGCAAGCGGTCCGGGAGGCGCTGGCCAAACTGGGGTAACTCGTTCACCACAGAGACACAGAGACACAGAGAAGAGATTTTGGATCTTGGATTGCCGAGACATTGAACTATCCAGTTCCTGTCCTTCTCTGTGTCTCTGTGCCTCTGTGGTGAAGTTTTTTGTGAGATTCTGAAAGGGATGCCATGCCTAGACGCTTTAGTGTGCATCGGTTCGCCAACGGCCTGACGGCGGTGCTGGAGTTCATGCCGCAAACGGTCTCGACGGCCGCGGGGTTCCTGGTCAGCACGGGGGCGCGGCATGAGCCTGCGAAGTACGACGGCGTCTCGCACTTCCTGGAGCACATGATGTTCAAGGGCACCGCGCAGCGCGGCTGGCAGGAAATCAACCGCGAGTTCGACCAGATGGGCGCCCGTTACAATGCCTTCACAGCCTGGGAAGAAACCTGTTACTACGCCTGGGTGCTGAATGAGCAGACGCCGCGCGCCCTGGACCTGCTCAGCGACATGCTGGCGCCGGCCCTGCCGGAGAATGAGTTCGTTACAGAGAAGAAAGTCATCTTGGAGGAGATTGCCCGCTACCTCGACATGCCGGACCACGTGGCCTTCCAGGAGGCGATGAAGATCGCTTTCGCCGGCCACCGCCTCAGCAGCAATATCCTCGGCTCGGCCAAGACCATCGGCAAACTGACGCGCGACCAGATGCGCGAGTACTTTGAGCGGCGCTACGTGCCGGGCAACATCACCTTCTTCGCCTGCGGCAAAGTGGACGAACAGGCCCTCCTGGCGGACATCGAGAAACTGTGGAGCGGGCGCACGGCCCCGCAGACCAACGGCGCGGCGGACACGCCCGGTTTCAGCCCGGGCCGCAAAGTCCTCAGGCGCAGAGAGGTCGCGCGCGAACATCTGGTGCTCATGTGGCCGGCCCTGCCGCTGGCCGACAGGCGCAGCATCGCCGGGTCCTTGCTGGGCAGCATCCTGGGCGACGATCAGAACTCGCGGCTCTACTGGGCCCTCAAGCACACCGGACTGGCCGAGGAAGCCGGCGGCGGCTACTGGGGTTTCAGCGATGCGGGGCTGATGGCGGCCTATGCCTCCTGTGATCCCGACAAGGCGGGCAAAGTGGAACGCATTCTGCGCGCTGAGTCGGCCAGACTCAAGAAAGGCATCCGCCCTAATGAACTTCAGCGCGCCAAGAACCGTGCCCGCACTTCGCTGGTCTTCATGGCCGAGACGCCCTTCCACCGTTTCCGCCAGCTCATGCAGCAATGGCACATGCACCGCGAGCTGCTGACCGCTGAGGAGATGCTTGCCCGCGTCAACGCCGTGACGCTGGCTGACCTGCATGACCTGCTGCGCCGCTACCCGCTGGACGGCGAGCCCGCCATGATCGCCTTGGGACCGCTGCAAGAGACCGCAGCCCGCAAGCGCAAGCCCGCAACCCGGAAGGCGCGCCGCAAACGCTGACCAGTGGCAGTGGTAGGACAGCCTTTCCAGGCTGTCCGGACAGGCTGGAAAGCCTGACAGGTAGCAGTGGTAGGACAGCCTTTCCAGGCTGTCCGGACAGGCTGGAAAGCCTGTCCTACCAGTGACATGCCGGCGGGCAATCCTCATTTTTCAATCCTCAATTCCGTTGCCGTCAGCAACTCCTTGGCTTTCCCTGCCGGGCCTAGGAGATACACAGGCGACGGCGACAACTCCGCTCCGCCCGGCGCCTGCGCCGGCATCTTCCGCCCCATCGTATTCAGCCAAGACAACCCTTCCGCCCCACGGACACCGACGGCGCTCGCGGTCCCTCCTTCTTCCCGCCAGAAAATCAAGACGCACTGCTTGCCTGTCTCAAACGCGGCGCCGTGTCCCGCGCCGGCGAAGTCGCGCCAGCCCGCGAAGGCCGGCGCGGGGCCGAGCAGTTCGGTAAAGACCGCCAGCGCGGGAAAGAGTTTGCGCGGCGCGCCGCCATAATCGAAGAGCGCGCACTCGAAGTTCGGCTCGTTCACGCGTCCGCTGGCCCCGGAATGAATGAAGATCTTCTCCACGCCGTGGGCCAGCATCACGATGTAGAACCGCAGCGTGTAATCCGCGCATTGCTGCTCGTTCTCCAGCAGCCTTTCCTCGGACCACGAGTCCGGCGCCGGAAAGAACGGCTGGCGCGGCAAGCTGTCTGCGCCGTAGTAGGAGAACTCAGTCATCCAGATCGGCTTGCGACCGCCGTTGGCGTCCATGTTGGCCAGCAGCGCATCCATTTCCGCCGCGTAGGTCTCAGGCGCCCGCGTGCCGGGGTAGATGTGCAAGTTGATGATGTCCGCCAGCTTGAGAATCCCCGCCGCGATGACTTCCTTGGTCCCTTCGCGCGGCCCGCCGGCGATGCCGCCCATCACTTTGCAGCCGGGGTCGCTCTTCCGCATCGCCGCGGCCGCCGTTTGGAAGAGCGCCACGTAATCCGCAAAGGTGTAGTGTTTGCCGTGATACTTGTTGGCGTGGTCGGCCGGCAAAGCGTAATCGGTGTAGACCGGCTCATTCAAAAATTCCCAGACGTGAATGCGGTCCTTGTACCGCGTGACGGCCCGCTCGATGAACGCGCCGAGTTGGCCCGGGTCCTTCGGCCCCCAAGCCTGCTTCAGCCGCACTCCCGGGTAGCCCTTCGCCGGCAAATCCGCCGGCGCATCGCTCGACCAGTCGGCCGAGGGGAATGGCGGCAGCAAGGGCAGGACTTTCAGGCCCTTGGCGAGCACCCGGTTCAGTTGCGCGTCACCCACTTCCCAATGCCACTCTCCGGGCGCAGGCTCAATATGCTGCCACTTCAGCGACCAATCCCTGAACCACGTCACGCCGGCCTTGGACGCGAGTTCGATCAACCCCGGCGCGGCGAAAGCATGGTTGATGCCGCAGACGGAATCGTCCGCTGTGCGCGGCGGCACTATCGCCAGCCGCACGTCGGCGAACGGCGTGGCGCTGCCTTCTGCCGCGGCGCGCACGCGGTAGAAACCCAGCCATTCCGCGGGGATCTTCACCTCCTGGCGCACGGCCGCGCCGGGCTGGAGCTGAAGCTCTTGAGCCACCCATTCCACGGGCTTGTCCTCGAAGTCCGTCACCGTAAACTTGACCGTCGCCCGCGCCGCCGCCGCGCCGCCGTTGAAGCCCGCGACATACACGCTCGCCGGCTGGCCCGCGGAGAAGACCCCGCCCGGTTGGGGGACCTGGAGCGCCAGTTCCAATTCACTGCGCAGTTGGTACGGCGTGGCCTGCGCGCCCTTCTCCAGTTGCACTGCGTCCATGTCCACGTCCACGCGCTGTTCTTCCTTGAGCGCCGGGCCGGCGAGCACGAAGCCATAGCGTTCCTTGGGCCGAAAGGTGAAAGAGTACCGTTTCCACTCCTTCGTCAGGCTGACGTCCGAAGAATAGTCGTGCGGCCAACTGCCGGGATCTTCGCCCCGGATGCCGAGTATTGCCGGCGTGCCGTCCACGCTGGAACGCATGTCACAGGAGAGCGTATACGCGGTGTTTTTCTCCAGTGCGATCCAGCCGGTACCCGCGGCCAAAGGCCGGAGTTCGCGCCGCACCACGGGTTCGTAGTAATCGAAGCAGAGCAGCGGAGTGTGCTCGCCGCCCAGCGGGATTCTGAGGAACGCGCGCCCGTGCGTGGCCGCGCCTTCTTCTATCGTCCCGTGCAGTTTTTCGAGGTTCCCCCACCCCGCCCCCTGGCCCAGCGACGACCAGCCGCAGGCGCCCAGCTCGAAGGAGCCGTTCGGCACCAGGTTCTTGCCCGTGCCCGGCGGGACGACGTGCGTGAACTCCACCTCCTGCGCAGCGCACTCGCTGATCCGCACCCCGGCCACACACAGCGTGCCCGGCTCACTGAACCAGATTTGCAGCCGCCCGGACGCGCCGCAATCCTGCCTGGCGTGGAAGAACCGCTTGTGCTCCTTCCACGTCTCGCCCACGGCCGCCTGGTCCTGAAGGCCCACGTTCGTCCAACCCTTGGTGTCCTGGATGGCAATGCCGACCGTGCGACTGGCCAGCCCTTCCGCGCGCAAGCGGCAGGAGAACTCATAGAGTTTGCCCTTGCCGAGTTGCGCCCCGCCTATCTGCGCCAGCATGGCGTGGCTGGAAGGCGAGACCTTCTCGCAGCGCGTGCAGGCCAGCTTGGCGAATGGCTTGCCGTCAGCCTCGCGTTCCACTGTCAGCGTCTGAGCGACCGTCTTGCCGTCGCCCGAAGTCTCCCAGCGCTCCGGCTTGCCGTTGGTCACCTGCGAGAAATCCCCGTTGGGGACAAGGTTGGGCGGTTCGGCGCAAACAGTGACGGCGCACTGCACGGCCAACACAACCAGAGGGATGATGAGGCGCGTCATGGACAAGTCCTCCTGAGAACCTGGGCCAGGGACCGGGCCATTATAATCTCTTCTCCGGCGTTTATCCAAGTCCTTAGAAGGGCGGCGGACCGTCTGGAGTACATGGCAGATTCGGCGCGCCCCCTCTCCCCTTGGGGGAGAGGGCCGGCGTGAGCGAAGCGAACGCGGGGAGAGGGGTGTCGTGCCCCTCCCCCTACCCCCTCCCGCGAGGGGAGGGGGAACAACGGCCCGCCTGAAGTGCCGTGCACCACCCCATCTTCCTTGGTCTCGAGCCTGTAAGATTGCGGCAAGTTCCCTATGGCTAAGATGTTATGAGAGACACACCAGTACGGAAGGCCGTCATCTTTTGAAACGTTTTGTCGCATGATTGATCGGTCTCTGCACAGAGTTTGCAGGCCTTTTGCGTAACGTCCGAAGAGCTTTGCCAAGGTAGTGGCTACAACTGACGCAGTATGCGGGACTTGTCCCTCTAACCCGGATTTCTCACCACAAAGGCACAAAGGCACAAAGAACAACAGGGAGACAGGGGCATCAGATGGAAAAACCATGAGCACACTTTGTGTCTTTGTGCCTTTGTGGTGAGAGAGGCGGCTTAACTCTGCGTTCCTCCGCACCCACTGCGGTGAATAGACCAGCCTTGACCCTTTGCGCCGCGAGCTTTTTTTTTCTCTAGTCTTCATGCAAGTCCTTAAAAGTCTGGGCAAACTGTTCGGAATTGGCGCGAACTGGCGCCAGACTGGCCGGAACCGGGACCAAACTGGCCGGAACCGGGACCAATCTGGCCGGAACATAA
>JBEKKG010000550.1:0-5527 GCA_050010835.1 Planctomycetota bacterium | reverse complement strand
TTCCTTCCAGGCGCGCCCGTTGTTGGCAGAGACGGAGATAGTGGTCTGGTCGTCGGCCGTCTCTCGGCGGAATGTGCCCGCGATGTTCATGGACGTGATGACGTTCGTTCCTTCGACCTTGAAGACGACTTCGCCCGGCTGGCCCGCTGCGACGGGCTCGACGCACCATGGCCCCGTCACGCCCACGCCGGACATCCACTCGGCGCTGGCGGCCAGTCCTTCCGCCGTGAGCCGTGGGAAGAACACGCGGACCCCGTTGCCGCGGATGTGGTAGCGGGGATTGGCCGCCTCATAGTCCCTCGGGCCGGCGAAGAACGCCGGGCCGGCGCCTGAACCCTCCCGCGTAGGCTTACCCGGCTTGCCTTGCGGAACCCTGTCGGGGCTTTCGCCGTCAAGGCGGTGGTAGTAGCGCGTGTAGTCCTCGTTCGGTCGGAGGTTCAGGATATAGCGGTGCCCCAGGTCCCAATTGTTGTAGTAGTAGCGGTACTTGAGTCCGTTGGGATTGAAGCAGCGGTACTCGTCGGCCACGCTCCGCTGCGTGTCGCAGCCAGTGAGGAAGCCGTTGCTGCTGGTCGAGTAGAGGCAGTGGTACTTGGCGATGTGCCCCGGCTCGACCTTGCCGCCGGACTTTTCGCACGCTCCCGGGGCGCCGATCTCGGCGACGCTCGCCAGCATCTTGCCGTCGCAGGTGGTGTAGAGGGCCGAGAGCGAGTTGTCGTACATGTGGAAGCGGCCGTCGTACTCGACTTCGCAAACGGTATGCATGCTGATGTCCCAGTACTTGCAGTTAAGCCCCATGTTGTGCCAGATGCCGCAGTTGATGCCCGAAATCGTGCTGCACATGGTATAGCCATAGTCGTTGAACTGGCGGATGGGGTCGGTGAGCGCCATGCCGTGCAACACGATCGGATCGGTCTGGCGGCGCGCGATGTGGTTCCAATAGAACATGGCCCAGCACTTCTCCTGCGGCGTGGGCCATTTCGCCGTGATGCTGTGGATCATGCCCGGCATGTCGGAGTAGTCCGGCGAGGCATCCGTGACGACCTTGAGGTTGCAGACTTCGGCGTGACATGAAAGCGCAACCGCAAGGAAGAGAACACATGCAAGCAAGTGCTCCATGTTCACATTCTCAGCCTTGGCCACCCATTCGCTAACGGTCCCGTTCATAAAGCACCACTCCATGATCCAACGCATCCCGAATCAGAGGATCCCATTCGGCATACCGCCGCCGCGTATCTCCAGGCCTGCGTGCCAGGAGATCAACCGGGAAATCGGGGCAGACACGGTTCAGAATCTCAATGGACTTGCGCAGCGTTGACCCCCTGAAGCGCAGGATTACGAGCAAGTCCACGTCCGAATCCTCTGTGGCATTGCCGCGGGCATAAGACCCGAAGAGGACAATCCGCAAGGGCTTGAACTCTTGGATAATGCGCTGGCTCAATGCACCAATGACTTCACGTGAGATCACACTTCAGACCCTTTCTGCACGCGGCGGTTCAAGGCAGCAATTCTGCCACCGGTATTCTAAGAGGCCCAGCGGGGCCGGCAAGCAGGGCGAGCGTCTCGCCGGCCTTCAGCACGGTCGTTTTCGCGTAGCGGCCCTTGGCTGGGATGGGTTGCTCGTGCAACTCAATCTGCATCTCGACCAGGTTGATGATGACGTATTGAGGAATACGGAACTTCGCATAGGTCTTCAGTTTGGTCGTACGGTCGTAATCCAGCGAGCTGTCGGCGACCTCAATGACGCAGTACACATCCTCGGGGCCAGGCATACGTTTGGAATAGTCGCGCGGTACTCCTTTGACAATCGCGCCGTCCGGCTCCGGTTCGTGGTGTGGCGGCAAGGAGATTGGGGCTTGGTTCCTTATGTGGCAGTCGAAGTGCTTCAAGAGCGGGCCAAGTTCGCCAAGCAGGGTGACAACCACGCCGTGCAGTTCTCCGACACTCATTGGGTTCCCCCTCCGCGCACTGCGGTCCTTGTAGACAAGCAGGCCATCGAGCAGCTCTATCGGGGCGCCCTCCCTCAGGATGCCCGTCTTGATCATCCGGTGGTATTGGTCCACCGTGATCTTGGCAATGCGCGGCTGTGAGACAGGTTGGGCAAGTATTGTTGGCAGCATGGTATCAACTCCTCTCTCTTCTTATCATCAGCCCTCCGCGGCTCCGTTCAATCCAAAATCTAAAATCCAAAATTCTATTGTGCCAACTCCACCACCAGGCTCTTCATCGTGGGCTTGGCCGCACAGTTGATCGTGTAGCTTTCTTCCGCTTTCTGCGCGACATGAATGTCCTTCTTCTCCGCGCCGCCTTCGGCCCAGAGGTATGTTACCTTCACTGGCCGGAAGCCGCCCTGCGGCTCCTTGTAGTCGGCATCTATCCGGAGATCGAAGATGCAGGTGGTGTTGCGCTGCTGGCCGGAGAAGCGCACCTGCGCGGACTTCGTTCCGGGGGGCACGTCTGAAACGACGATGTACTTGCAGCAGCCTTGGCACGGGCCTGCGGCGCGGTCCACGGTCTTGAACGTCTTGCCCTCGTCGAAAGAGACCTGGTAGTCCCAGCCGTCCTGAGCGTCGCGCGCGCGGTAGAAACAGCCGAACCGCAAGCGGGCCAGCTCCGTCGGCGTGGCTATCGAGAACGTGACATCGCCCTTGCCGGTGTCGCCCACGCGCAGACCGTATTCCGTAGCCTGCACGCCGTTGAACTGCGGATGGAAGTCGCTGCAGAGCACGTTCTTGCCTGCATGTTGCGGATTGGTGCTGCATGCCAGGGTGATGGTGCCTTCCTGCGGGCCGGCGCTGAAGGTGATGGTGTTGGCGCCCTGGGCCAGCGCGGGCAAAGCCCGCTGCGAATGCTGGATATCGTGCGTGATCTTCAGCGCGTCCAGGCCCGTGCCTTTGCCTTTCAGCGTGAACTTGAGGCGGTAATCATAGCGGCGGTACACCAGCGGCTTGAGGTCCAGCTTGTTGTCACCCGAAGCCAGCACCTTTACGGCGTCCTTCCAATCCTGGCCATTGTTGTCGGAGAAACACACGGCAATCTCGCCGCCGGCGCCAACTACTGCCTTGAAAGCCGCCTCGCCGCCCAGATACACGTAGCTGCTGGGCATGCGAATGATAAGCGTGCCGGGTTGCGCCGCGTCCTTGACGTGCAGGGCCGGAGAGGCGTGGTCTTCGCTCTGGCTCGCCAGGTTCTCGGCCAGCAGCGCGCCGGAGCTGAAAGTCCCGTTGGCGAGCGGCACTTCGTATTCGTGAGTGCCGTTGCCAATGCGGCCCGGCGCGAGGTCGCCGTGCTTTGGGGTATAGCGCATGTCGCGCTCTCCGGGCACGCCATTGAGGCAGCCGGGCGCGCCGCCGGCGCCGTCCCCGTTCACGTGCAGGCCCTTGTTGGACCAGTTGCGCGTGAGGCGTTCGCCGGGGCGAAGCTGCACGTTGACCGCGTAGCCCTGTGAGTAACCGTACTCATAGACCTGGCCCGGCTTGCAGACGTACTCGCCCATGTTTGAGTACCAGCCGTGAGTGGCGGCGGGGAGCCAGCCGTTGTCGTCGTAGGTCGGGCAGCGCGACAGGGCTTCCGGGCCTTTGCGCCAACCGCCGTTGGCCATGAACTGGCCCAGTTTCTTCTCGTCGCCTTTGTAGCCGGGGTTCTTCTGATACCAGTCTTCCAGGCCGGCGATAAGCTCGTCCACGCCCTGCGGTTTGCCGTCGGCGCCGGGGTAGTAGGCGATCAGGGAAGCGTCCAGCATGTGCCACTTGCCGTCCCAGAAGACCTCCGGCACGCTGTGCAGGGTGATGATCCGCCCCCGCGCCTGCAAGCCCACGTAGCGGGAGAGCGCCGCGATGTTGGAGGAGGCGCAGGAACACATGCCGTAGCCGTAAACATTGAACGTCTTGATCGGATCGTGCACGTCGGGCTCGTTCCCCAGGAACTCGCGCGGCGGCGCGTCCTGGTGGCGGAACCTGTAGACGTTCTCCCAGATGGTCAGGGCCTTCTGTTCGTCCGTCATGCCGTCCTTGATGAAGGACTTCTTCCACGCCTCCAGGCTGGAGACGTCCTCAACTTTGTCCGAGAGCACCTTGATGTGGCTGACCACGCCCGGCGCCGTGTCCCCTGCATGTACGGCAAGCGCACACAGCACCAGCGCTGCGGCCAGCCTGGCGACGGACGAGAAGGATCGAGTTGTCATGGCGTTTCCTCCTGAAACAGGCCTCTGGGAATGAATACACCGCCTGAGCCTTTGGGCTGTGCGCGAATTTTTGGTCTGCCGTTCATGCAAGTTACCCGCATCTTCTTCGGTGAATAGTCCAAGCCAACACCCAAAGTCCCAGACAGTTTCCATTGCTCTAAGTCCTTAAAATACTGGCCTTTTAGGGATAGATTCAAGATATAATAGGGATCGAATCAAGATATAATAGTGACTGAATCGAGATATAATAGGGACTGAATCAAGATATATTCGGGATAGTATCAGGAGAAGATAACGATATAACAATGTGAGTATAACGATATAATAAACGGGCATAGGCACTGACGAAAGAATCAGACGATCCAGCACAAAGGTGCAGAGACACGGAGAAGGCATTCTGTGGGCTTGATTTTTGAAAAGCATAGACTCCTCAGTTCTCTGTGCCTCTGTGGTGGCCCTTTACTCCAAAATCGGGCAGGGACACCGATTGTCCAGAGCACACAACCACTATAGTACTATCGGTAGGCGCGCATCGTTGTTAAGGGAGAAAATGTGAAAATCTGGACGGGCGGGGGAAATGAGGGGCTATGGCAAGGATGCGTCACTGGAACCCCGGTCCTGTTTCAGCTTCTTGAAAACCTCAATCACGGGCGCGAGCAACGCCTTGTCAGGCTCTTGCTTTGCCTGCTGAGTCGCCTCGACGTATCCCTGGAGCAGCCTAGACATCAATGGGCCGAACGCGGGCGGCATCTTCTGGAAGAGAGGGGTAAGGGTTTGAAGGCCTTGGGCAAAGGAGGCAGTGGCTTCCGTATGCCTTCCCATGTCTCTCAAAATGGCGCCGCGCGCGCCGCATGACTTGGCCAAAGCGGACAGAAATGCGTCGGGGCGCACCTTTGCCAGTTGCTCATAGAGCCGCATGGCGTCATGGGCCTTGGCAAAGGCCTCGTCGCGCCGCCCAAGGTCTCTAAGCCTATTGGCCAGATTGAGCAGCGACATGGCCAAACCCGGTAGGAAGGCGTCGGGGCGCGGCTTGGCCAGTTGTTCATAGAGTCGTAGCGCCTCCTGAGCCTTGGTCAGTGCTTCCTCGCGCCGCCCAAGCTCACTCAGCAGGTTGGCGAGATTGTTTAGCGACGCGGCCAAGTTCGGCAGGAAGGCGTCAGGGCCTGCCTTGGCTAGTTGCTCATAGAGTCGCACGGCGCCTTGAGCCTTGGCTAGGGCTTCCTCGCGCCGCCCAAGGTCACTCAGCATGGAGGCAAGAGTGTTCAGCGACATGGCCAAGTCGGGCAGGAAGTCGTCGGGGAGCCCTTTTGGCAATTGCTCATAGAGCCGCACAGCCTGCTGAGC
>JBEKKG010000549.1:0-5554 GCA_050010835.1 Planctomycetota bacterium | reverse complement strand
GTCGGATCTGTCGCCGCCCCCTCCGCGTACTCCCCATAGCAGTCCTCACACCACTCCGCCACGTTGCCCATTGTGTCGTACAAATCGAACGCGTTGGCGCGGAACTGGCCCACAGGCGCCGTGAAGACGTAGCCGTCATCCCAATTGAAGACGGGTGACCATTTGAGCTTCTGTGCCGCCGTCAGGTCTGCCGCATTCCCCCACCCTTTGCCCTTGTCCGGGTCGTCGCCCCAAGGATACGCGGTCCTGGTCCCGGCACGCGCCGCGTATTCCCATTGCGCCTCGGTTGGCAGACGCACCGTGTGCCGCAACAAGCCTGAGGATTGTTCCACAGAATTCGCCCATTCGCAGAAAGCCTGGGCGTCGTTCCAACTCACCTCGCACACCGGATGCTCAGCCCCTTGCTCGAACCCCGGTTTGCGCCAGTTCCTCCCGTTGACCTTGACCCACTGCTGGCCTTCTTGGACCAAGGAATAGCCCTCTTTCTCGGCTTCCGTCTGGTACTGGGCCGCCTCGACGAAGCGCGCGAACTGCCGCACCGTCACCTCGTACTTCCCCATGTAGAACGGCTGGCCGATCGTGACTTCGTGCGCGGGCGACTCGTCCGACGAAGAGTGCACTGCCTGGAGCGCATGCCAGCAGCGAAAACCGCCATAACCTGCCAGGCCCAGTGCCAGAACGACGCCGAGCAGCCAAGGCCCAGAGAACAGCGGCCGGCGCTGCCGGGGCACGGGGCGCATCAGGAGCTGCGCCACCAAGGCCAAGAGGCCCATGCCGGCGAGGCCCAAGAGGTTGCCGCCTATCCAGGGCGACTCCGGCTTCGGTTGCGGCGTCCCCATCACGAACTTCCCCGCCGGGATGAGGACCAGATCCAGCTTCACCCCTTTGCCGAGCTCCAGGCTCTTGGCCGGCGGCAGATTGGCGCGGCGGGCATACTGCGCCACGGTCTCAATACCGTCCCAAAGAGGCGCGGATGACGACTGGTCTTCCCCTCCATACGCAAATACGGGGACGAGCAGCATAATGGCCTGTACCAAGCGGCACATGACGGTCCTCTACCCTTTGAGCCTGTGAGAAGAACTCTCTCGGAGACCGTGCTTCACACGCCCTCAGCGGCCCCCAGCTTGTCCATCGCCTCGGTATCCTGACCAGCATGTCCAGCACCATCTGTCCCTCTGGAGGCCGGTTAGGGTTACGCGGGCTGGCGTGTTGGCGCAAGCGCAGAAAACGCGCGAATGTCCCTCCCCACACGGATTGAGTGCACGGCTCTGCACCATGCGGTTGGAATCCTGGCGTTTCGTGCTACCATTCTCAGCCGCAGATGGAGGATTCCCGATGCGCCGTCCGATGCTCGCCGCCGTTGTGATCTTCCCTTTACTTTGCCTGCCCACGCTCCGTTGCGCCGACGAAGTCCCGGCCACGCCAGGCTCCGGGGTTGGCGGCGATGCGGACACGGACGACCTCAATCTAGACGACAATGCTGCAAACGCAGCCCAAGGCGGCACGCTCATCCGCCTCGTACCCTTCAATGACCCCAAGCAGGACCTGGCCAAGCAACTCCTCTGGCGCACCGTGCAGGGCAGCGTGGCCGCGCACACGGTTCCGGTGCGCTTCTGGATAGACGGCACGGCGGTCATCGAGCCGCGGCTCAGAGTAGGCGCAGCGTCCGCGGAGAAGAACTACGTCTATCCCACAGCCGGCCGGATGAAGCTTGAGCCGGGCGAGCATACGCTGACGCCTGGCAACCTGAAGTTCAACGTCACAGCCAAAGGCTTCGAGATGGCGCATCCGGCCCTGGCAGCGGGGCAGGGAGACGAACTCCTCATCCGCTGCGCGCCGGTGCGCTTGGAGTCCTGCAATGAAGATGGCGCTTTCGTGGGCGAGCGCATCCGGCTGCAACTCGGCAACGATTCGCTTTTGCGCGAGGAGGCCAGCTTCACGGCGCTCACGGTCTGGCTGCCCGTGGGGCTGAAGTACGATTCGAGCTTCGGAGCTTTTGCAGTTTCCGCGGACGGGAAGATCGAGCCGGCGGCGCTGGCCCAGGGCGTCGCCGCCACCGCAACGGGACTCAGATTGACACGCGCCAAGCCTGGGAGCGCCGGCGTCCCGCCGGCCTCAATTTCTGCCGCCGAGACGGCGGCGGTCCGTACCGCCGGCCGGGTACGTTGTTTTCTACCCGGCATCGTCAAGCCGGGCCAGGCGCTTGTGGCTGCTTTCTCGCGTGCCGCTTACGAACAGGAAGCCAAGGAACCTTTCGCGCTTGCCGCCTGTGCGTGCAGTTCCGCGGCAGGAGTGCGGCCTGTGTCCGAGATCAAGGCGCCCGATGAGAAACTCGCTGGGAGCGCCGCAGCCCACTGCGGCACCGCGCCCGAGGACCTGGTCTGGCTGAGCCTGCCGGTCCCGCCCGGTTGCCTGGGCGCCTTCCAGTTCACGCTGACCAGCAAAGCGCCGCCCATCCGGCACACGGTGCTCATTTCCGATGATCCCGCGAGCCTGTGGCTGGTTCCGCAGCGCATGCGCACGGCGTTTGAGCAGGGGGAGGAGCCGGTCTTCCAAGTGTTGATCCCAAACGGTTTCAAGGGCGGTGAGGCGAAGGTAGCGATTTCGGGGACAGACACCGATTTCCGGCTTTTTGGAAATCGGCTGTCTGTCCCCGAAATCGGTGTCAGTCCCCGAAATCGCCCCACAGACCTCGGCGCATTGACACTGCCGGCCTGCACCGAGGCGGGCTTCGATGCGCGGCTCTTCAAGCTGGACACGCGCGCACTTGCGCCGGGCCAGTACCGCTTGTGGGTGGACTCGCCAAACGGGAAGAGCCAGTTCGTCCCGCTGACCATAGTGCCCGCGTGGATTGAGCGCAGCCCGTTCTTCGTCCATACCATGAGCGGCTGCACGGGCTTGTGGCCGGTCTCCGATGAAGGACTGGACATCCTGCGCAACTCGGGCCTGGAAATGGGCACGGGCAGCGGGTTCAACACGCTGATGGATTTAGGGCTACCGCGAATAAATACGGAACTCGCGGGCGGCCCGTGGCCGGCGGAAGCGGCCATGCAGCCCGCGAAGAACGATCTGCTCCTCGAACGCCTGTTGCGCCACCGCCTGCGCTACATCGAGATGGCCGTCGTCCGGACGCTGGCCTTCTACAACGAGAGCTTGAGCTACCATCACAGTTTCAAGCCCTCCGTGGACCGCACCGTGCGGCGCATGCAGATTTTCGCGCAGCAGACCGGCGAGTATCCCTCGTGGTCGGGCGTCAACTACAGTTGGTTCCCGGCGTGGTGGGGCTACACCGAGGGCGGCGTGCCCACCGACGCGCACACCAAGGACCGCAACGAGGCGCTCGCCGCGGCAGTCCAGCAGGCCGGCTTCGCGGACGCCACGAAAGAAGAACGCGAGTGGTACGAGAAGAACAAAGCCGCCGGCGACCCCGCCACGCGCGAAAAGGCGCTGGCCATTATGCACAAGGCCGTCGCTTTCTGGAAAGCGCGCGAGGACCTGGCCTGGGGCAAGCACAACAAAATTTACAACGATGCCATCCGCGAAGTGCGCCCGCGGAGCACGTTCACGCTCTTCGACAACGCGGGCCACGACCTGGGCAAGCGCACGCGCGCGCTCTTCAACGACATGGCCGCGGCGTGCTACGAAAGCTATACCGACTTCGGCGAATGGCCCATGTCCGCGGCCTTCACCACGGACTGGGCGCGCAGCAACTTGCCGAGCAAGCGCGTGTGGCTGACCGTGGACTGGGGCACCTCGGCGGAAGGCCAGATGAAAAGCCTCTTCCACGCTTTCGGGCGCGGCCTCACGGGCGGCGGGACGCCGTTGCAGGAGGAACTTGGCCTGAAGGAGATCGCGCGCCGCGGCACGGGCATGGCTTTCCTGGGGCAATACGGCGCCATCGCCGCGAGCGCAACGCCTGAGAACCGTTTCGCGATCCTGACCACCGCGGCCCATCAGGTCCTCCGCGGCGGGCAAAGGGAATACGACTATCACGCGCTGTATTACCACCTCACGCGGCTCGGCTGCCCGCCCGTCCTGCTGGCGGATGAGGATGTCATGCAATCCGGCATTCCGGCGGCGACGAAGGCGCTCTTCCTGGTGCGCGAAGAAGACCCGCTCGAACCCAAGGTGCTCGAAGCCGTGCAGGCGTTCCAGAAGAACGGCGGGCAAGTCTTGGCCACGAGCGACTGCCTGATTCAGGTTGAGGGCGCGACGACGGTTCCGATTAAGATCAAGCACATTTGGGAACTCTCCGGCTTCGCGGGGAAGATTCACGCCGAGATGTGGGAGGAGTTTGAGAAGAACATCCGCCAGTCGCTCGGAGCCGCATTGGCCAAGACGGGTGTGACGCCCCTGGCCGTCGCCGACTGGGAACGCGGCCTGGCCGTGGCGCTCACGGCAGGGCCAGTGCGTTATGTGGTCGTCATCGCAGACAAGAAAGGTGCGCCATCGGGAGTTTTTGAACCCGTTGCCGGTTTGCCCGTCTCCCTCGAAGGCACGGGTTGGACAGTCCGCGATCTGGTGAAGCAAACCACGCTCAAAACAGAAGAGAAAGATGGCCGCTCCGTTGTGGCCGTGGACCTGATCACGGAACCCACGACCATACTGGCGCTATTTAAGTCGCAACCGGAAAGCCTGACGGTTTACGACGAAAATGACCATTACACATTGGGCGGCCAAGTTTCCTTCACCCCGGTCGTCATGGACAAGAGTGGTGCTTCTCTCTACGCCATCCCTCTGCGTCTGACCATCAACGATCCCTTGGGAAAAGAGCGCGAGACGATCTATGGCTCCTCTATTCGCCTTCCTAAATTTCAAATCGCAGCCCACGATCTGGCGGGCGTGTGGAAGGCGACTGTCCAGGAACTTCTAACGGGATTGACTGGGACTGCGGAGATAGTTGTGTCGCCGGCCGAACCGAAGACCGCCATTGCCCAGGTCGGCGACGTGCATGTGGTTGACGAAGCCCAGCTTCGCGCATTCGCGGCGCGAACATCCGAGAAATGGATCATCGTGGAACCCGGCCAGGAGAAGCTCCTCCCTGTGGCGCAGAAGACGATGGAAACACTTACTGCCGCTGGTTTGAAAGCGCGCTTGTGGCAGCTCCAGCCGGAAGACTTCGATACCCTCCCGTTACGCTGGTATCCGCGGCCCTACGATCAGGCGCGAATCAAACTCATCGAGGCAGGCAAGCTCATAGGTTACCGCGGCAATCTGACGGCATACATTGACACGAAGACCCGCTCGCACCTGCCCGAAAAAGGCGGCTGGTCAGACATTGATCCGCCATACATGATCGGGAGCGAATGCATTGTTTTTTCCGGCGGGCGGCTGGCCGAAAGCCTGCGCGCCGTGACGCCGTGGATGGAAACGCCCAACGTTCCTGGCCGCGGCCAAGGGCGGCTCGTGGCGATCTTCAGCCCGTTCCTCGCGAACAGGATGGCCGTGGCTGTTGTCGCGAACGATGCCGCGGGCATGGCGAAGGCCGCGGAGCAACTCGCGGCAATCTGCGGGAAGACGGAAGCTGCGACGGTTGTTTCACCTCAGGCCGCCA
>JBEKKG010000548.1:0-5555 GCA_050010835.1 Planctomycetota bacterium | reverse complement strand
GCGCTTGCTATTTTGCGCGCTACGGCAGACGGGCTTACCGGGGTGCAGGCGGCGGCACAGGCGAGTATACCGGCCAGGGTGGCTGTGCTGGAAGGCTGAGGCGTCGGGGCCGCAGCCGGGGCACAAGCGGGGACGCTTGTGCTACGTGGGGCACAAGCGGGGACGCTTGTGCTACAAGGCTGGGGAGCCTGGGCTACGGAGTCCTGCATGCCACGCATCGTGACTTGCATATTGGGTTTCTGCTCTTCCTGGTGTCTATCGAACTGGGCGGCCTTGAAAATGGAGTTGGCCAGCCTTAAGTACTGGATCGCCTTCCGTTCAGCGTCTTTGTCGCCGGCCAAGGCGCGCATCAGCAGTTCCCTGGTGCATTCCTCCCAAAGCTGGTACAGGGACATGGCGCTCCACTTCATTCTGTTGAGCGTCAGACGGGCCTCAATTTCAGCCTGCTGGGCCGCGAGGGCTTGGTCAAGCATCACCTGGCCTGCCTCGGAGTCGAGGTAATCCTCAAAGGTTTTCCTGCACAAACGCGCATACCGCGGGAACTGCCTCCGCAGATAGTGCAGGCTTTGATCCATGCAGCAGCTAAGTCTGACGTGCTCCTCGATGATTATCTGCCAGTCGTCCTGATCGTATTTGACTTCCATGTTCCGCTCCTTTGCCTTCTCCGCCGTGGGGCAATCCTCTGGATTGCCCCGCAAGCCGGAGGCTTGCGCTACGGCCTTCTCCGCCGGTGGGGGCGAGCCGGGCGGCTCGCCCTACATCCACACTCGCGTACCAACAGACATAGTATCACCAGCCTATTATGATGTCAAGGGAAAAATCCAAGAAAAAATGTACTTCAGTTCCTGTGGGCGGCGAGTGGGCGTGGTCTGCCGGATGAACCCTGATTGGGCCTTGTTGATCTTGCCATGTAACGAAGCGCGGCGTAAAATGGCAGGATGAATGTTAAAGAGCTTGTAACCGTTCAGTCCGAGCCGCGACCGTAAGGGAGCGGTTGCATCGCCCCATTCTTCCTATACGTCCCATAGTACCTGACAGAACGCTCCCCCAGCCCGCCTACCGCACCGCGGCCTTGTGCAGGGCGGTCTTGCCTTCTTCTTGGCTCTTCGTCAGCTTCTCCTTGAACTGGCTTTCTCTGAGGGCTTTGCGCCATTTCCTGAGCATGAGATAGCCGCCCGAACCGACCACGTCATTGCGCCAACTGCGATACCACTTGGGCCAGCGCGTGCGCAGGTTGAGCAGGGGCAGCATGGCCAGCGGGAAGCGCAGCGTGTGCACCGCCACCCAGAACATCCGCCAGAAGTGGTAGAAACCGCCCATCAACGCTTGCATGGATTGGTGCAGGACCTCCGGCGTCAGCGGCGCGTCCGGCACGATGAGCGGGAAGTTGCCATCATAGAATTCCCAGCCGAGCTCGCTGCCGGTCAACACGCGGCCTTCCCGCTCCAGCCGGGCGCGCAACTCCGTACCCGGCAGCGGCACGGGCAGCAGCACCTGCACGGTGTCCAGGCGCGCCTCGCGGAAAAACCGCCGGAAGCGCTTCACGCGCTCCCGCCCGCTCATCGAGAACTCCACGCCGGGGCGCATGGGATAGCCGAAAATGAACATGCCGTGGACCAGGAAGCCGTGCCGGCGGTAGGTCCTCGCCAGCCGCACCATGTCGGCCGCCCGCAGGCTCTTGCCCATAGCGCGCAGTTCCTCGTCAATGGGCGATTCGATCCCGATCGCCAGGCATTGGATGCCGCACGCGCGCATGGCGGCCAGCAACTCTTCGTCGCGCGCGCAGTCCAGCCGGACCTGCACCGTCACGAAGAACCGCAGCCCCAGGCGTTGCTGGTAGTCGCGCAGCATCCGGCAGAAGCGCAGGGTCTCGGCGCGGTCCTGCGCGAACTGATCGTCCACGATGAAGAACTGCCGCGCGCGGAAGCCCTCCGCCAGATAGCTCATCTGGGCCATCAGCCGCTCCGGCGTGGCGCAGCGCGCGCGCCCCTTCACCGCGCAGAACTCGCAGTTCATGCCGCAACCCCGGATGCGGCTCACGGGGAAGACCTTGACCTTGGCGAAACGCAGCAGCCCGAAGTCCGGCAGGGGAAACAACTCGAAATCCAGCAGCGGCTGGCGCGCCGCGGTGCCGAACGGTGCGCCGTCCTTGAGGAAGGTCAGGCCCGCGATCCCGTGCAGGCTCTGCCGCGCGTCCCGGGCCTCAAGGACCTCGCGGATAGTCGTCTCGCCTTCGCAGTTGACGACGACGTCCAGGCCGCCGCGGAGGGCCTCTTCGGGCAGCGCTTCCAGGTGCGGGCCGCCACCCAGGGTAAAGGCGCCCGCCTGCCTGTAGAAGGACGCGACTGTCAGCAAGCGGGGGATGGTGCAGGATAGCCCGCCGTAGAAACCCACGGCCTCCGCCGGGCGCAGCTCCTGGAGCGCGGCATGGTCGGGGTTGCCCCGCTCGTCCACCGGCCCCGGAAACCGGTAGTTGTTCTCGTCTATCACCTCGACGTCCCAGCCGGGCATCTTGCTCACGCTGGTGGCTACGCACAGCGGTCCGAGCGCCGTGGTCTGCCTGGCGATGCGGCTGTAGATATTGAAGGCCGGGTACTTCGGGATAACCATTCGGAAGACACGTCGCTTAGTCAGGTTTTCCACAGCGCAGCAGCCTCCTCTTCATCGCATTTCCCCAGAGCCCTGTTCAGCTTATGACCTCCCCCTCGAGAATCCAGGTGAAATGAGAACCATGCACCCGGAAAGCGCGCCCTGCGGGCAACGGCCTTGCATCCGCAAGCGCCAAGCCGTAGGCTGCCCGTGGCCTACCGGGAGGATTTGAGGGCCGCGACATCGTCCGTGAGGATTCCGACAGATGAAGATCAGCAACATCACACCACTGGTGCTGGGCACCCCCTGGCGCAATCTGACTTTCCTGAAAGTGGAGACCGATGAGGGCCTGGTCGGCTGGTCGGAAAGCCGCAACGTCATGCGCACCGACGCCCTGCTGGGCTATCTCGACGGCGCCAAGCGGCGCTACGTCCTGGGCAGCGACCCGTTCAACGTCGAGGACCTGGTCCATCGCATGTTCCATCACGACTTTGCGCGCATCGAAGACGTGGCGGGCACCGGCATAGCGCTCGTTGAAATCGCTTGCTGGGACATCCTGGGCAAAGCCCTGAACCAGCCCGTCTACAGGCTCCTCGGCGGCGCCGTGCGCGACAAGATCAAAGCCTATGCCAACGGCTGGTACACCGTGGAACGCAAGCCCGCCGAGTTCCACAAGGCCGCGCTCAAAGTTGTCCAGCGCGGCTACAAAGCGCTGAAGGTGGACCCCTTCGGCGCCGGGTTCTACGAAGTGGAACGCAAGGAAAAGCACTTGGCCATCGCCTTGGTCGAGGCCATCCGCGACGCCGTCGGGCCGGATTTCGGCATACTCATTGAGATGCACGGCCGCTTCAGCCCCGCGACGGCCATTGAGATCTCGCGGGAACTGGAGAAGTTCCAGCCTGAGTGGGTCGAGGAGCCCGTGCCGCCCGACAACATCGAGATGATGGCCAAGGCCGCGGCCAAGATCAACCTGCCCGTCGCCACCGGGGAACGCATCCACACCCGCTTCGAAGTCCGCCGTCTGCTCGAACTCGGCTGTGTGGACGTGCTCCAAACCGACATCACGCATTCCTGCGGTCTGCTCGAAGGCAAGAAGATCGCCGCCATGGCCGACACGTACTACGTCACTTTCGCTCCGCACAACGTGGGCGGGCCGGTGAGCACCGCGGCCAACCTGCATCTCGCCGCCTGCACCACGAATTTCAAAATACAGGAACACTTCAACGACTTCGTGGATGCGTGGGTCAAACAGGCGGCCACAGGGCCGGGCTACCCCGAAGTTGTGGACGGTTACTTCCAGTTGCCCGGCGGCCCCGGCCTGGGCGTGACGCCGAACGAGGACTTCATCAAAGAGCATCCGATGAGCGGCAGCCACTTCAACCTGTTCGCGGAGGATTGGCACAAACGGCAAGGGGAGAGGAGCTAGGGGCGAGGGGCCAGGGGCGAGTGACCGCAGGGCAAATCCGAAGTTCACAATTCCGTAACCGTTCAGTCCAACCCCGGTCTTCCCGTCCGCACGGGAAGTGGATGGGAAGAATGGGAGGGATGGGAAAGATGGGAAGACGTTATGCTGAATTCTCCTGCCGCCTCCATTATTCCCATCATTCCCATTCTTCCCATTCTCTGCCTCACGGACGCGGCTGCACGTCGCTTGTCACCTGTCACCTGTCACTTGTCACTTTAGTGCTGTGCTGCGCAGCCTGCGCCGAAAATGCCTCCAAGCCCCTTGGCGAACCCGTGCTGGAGCCGCCCACGCTGTGCAGTCTGGGTGTCTACTGGATCATCCACGGCGACGACAACAAGAACGCGAAGGTTGAGATTGAGTATCGCAAGGAGGAACACCTGGAATGGAGCAAAGGGCAGCCGCTTCTCCGCGTGGAGAAAGGCGCGCATAGATCGCCCAAATACGACAGCAAACTCAACGTGCCCGATGACGCTTGGCTTTTCGCGGGCAGCCTGCTCCGCTTCAGGGCAAGCGCCGGGTTGATAGCCTAGCGCCAGAGCGTTAGCCTCTTTCGGGTGGACAGGGTGATTAAACCAGTCTCCCAACTCAAGCGCGCGTGCGTGTGCCATGTCCAGAAGTTCGTCCTTGTTTCCGACGCGCACGGGATAACGCACCAAAATCGGTTCGGCGCCCTCCGCGTCCTCCAACACCGGGAGGCCCGCTGCGGCCAGCGCTTGGTCATAGATAATTCTCAATTGGCGCCGACGGCCCTCCCGCGTCCTGTCAGCCAGACGTCTTTGCAGCAGCCACTCCTGAAATGCCGACATCCTTTTGGCGTATCCCTGCGGCATCTCACCTTCGTACTCGATCGTATGAGAGGTTCCAACCAGAATCCCTCTCGCAGAAAGCTTTCTGTAGGCTTCTGCGATAATCCAGTAGGAGGACGGAGAAGGAAATAGTTCTCGAACTGCAATCTGTAGCGGGAGCATCAGGGCCTCGCGCCACGACGGTGAGATACATTGCTGACTTCGGAACTGGCGAACGCGCCGAGCGAGTTCGAGATCCGACGTGGTCATCCACCCGCCTAAACCGGTCGACACAGGTTTAGACCATTGAGAACTGAAGATCGCTGCGTCTCCTCCCGTTCCGACCTCCCTCCATGTTCCATCCACGTCGCGATATCTGCTTCCCAGGGCGTGGGCGCAGTCCTCGATCACCGCGATGCCCCGCCTCCTAGCCCAGTCTGTGATGCGTACCACGTTTGCTGGTATTCCGTAAGTGTGCTGCAGGACCAGTGCCTTCACCGTGACGCCGGTCGACCTGGTCAGAGCCTGTTGGAGGGTATCGAGTGTGGCATTGTAGGTCGTAGAATCAATGTCTGCATAAATCGGCTTTGCTCCTGCGAATCTGACCGCGCCGGGCACCATCGCGCCCGTGGTGTTCACCATCAACACGAATAGCGGGTTATTCACGGCGACAAACACGGGATATTATGTGGTCACGGCCGTTGGCGGCGGCACGA
>JBEKKG010000547.1:0-5565 GCA_050010835.1 Planctomycetota bacterium | reverse complement strand
CGTCTTCGCCCGCGGACAACGCCGCGCTGCCCGAGGATGTTCGTGCCGTCTGGGATCTGAAGCGCGCGCACCGCGAGGCGACCCCCACGCGGGAGCGGATCTCCATCAACGGTTTGTGGCAGTGGCAGCCGGCCGACAATACGGATGCGGTGCCGGGGGGCCGGTGGGGCTATTTCAAAGTTCCAGGCTGCTGGCCGGGCGTCAGCGACTACATGCAGCACGATTGCCAGACAGTCTACGCCCATCCAAGTTGGGATGGTGCGAAACTCGGCGATCTGGCCGCAGCCTGGTATCAGCGTGAGATCAGTGTGCCGAAGGAATGGGCGGGCCGCAGCGTCACCCTTTGCCTGGAGTACCTCAATTCCAGCGCCACCGTCTTCGTAGACGGCAAGAAGGCCGGCGAAGCGCAGTTTCCGGCAGGCGAGGTGGATCTCACATCTGTTTGCCAACCGGGGAGCAAGCACGTGCTCAGCCTGCGGGTCGCCGCCAGGCCACTGCGAGAAGTCATGCTCATGTTCAACGACACGAACGCGGCCCGGGGCGGCATCGGCAAGGTTGAGCGGCGCGGGTTGTGCGGCGATGTCTGGCTTGTCGGCGCGCCGGCCGGTGCCCGCATCGGCGACGTCAAGATCGCCACTTCGGTGCGCAAGGGCCAGACCACGTTGAGCGCGGCACTGCAGAATCTGGCGCCGCACACTCGATACGCACTGCGTGCGGCGATTGCCGAAGGCGGCCGCACGGTTCGGGAGTTCACCAGCAAGCCGTTCGAAGCCGGTGACCTCCAGGGCGGCCGCTTCGAACTGACCGAGAATTGGAAGCCTGGGAAGCTCTGGGACCTGCACACGCCGCAACACGTCCACGAGGCGGCGGTGTCGTTGGTTGACGGCGAGGATAAGCTCCTGGACGCCGCGGGGCCGGTGCGGTTCGGCTTCCGCGAGCTGTGGATTGACGGCCGCGACTTTTTCCTCAACGGCACGTGGGTCTTCCTCTCGGCGCTGCCGCTGGACAACGCCCAGGTGAGCGCCTTGGCGGCCAGCTACGAGGGAGCCAAGGAGAGCCTGCTGCGGCTGAAGCGCATCGGCATCAACTTCGTCTACACCCACAATTATGGATGCGAGCCGGGAACCCACCTCAGTTTCGAAGAGATACTGCGCGCGGCGGACGACGTCGGGATGCTCGTGGCCCTCTCGCAGCCTCATTTCGCCCAGTACGACTGGCAGATGCCCGGCGCGCCGGAAAAGAACGGCTACGCGCACCACGCCGGATTCTATGTGCGCGTGGCGGGGAACCATCCCTCGGTGGTTTTCTACTCGATGAGCCACAACGCGACCGGGTACGACGAGGACATGAACCCGGACCTGATTGACGGCCTGCAAAGCGCCCGGAGCCAGTGGTCCGCCAACAACGTCAAGGGGGCCCTTGCCGCCGAAGCGATCGTCGCCAGGCTGGATCCCGGACGCATCGTGTATCACCACTCGTCGGGCAATCTAAGCTCCATGCACACCATGAACTTCTACACAAACATGGCCCCCGCGCAGGAACTCGATGATTGGTTCGAGCATTGGGCCACGACGGGAGTCAAACCGCTCTTCACGTGCGAGTATATGGTGCCGTGCACCTGGGACTGGACGATGTATCGCGGGTGGTACAAAGGGGGCCGGACTTTCGGCAGCGCCACGGTGCCTTGGGAATTCTGCGTTGCCGAATGGAGTTCGCAGTTCCTGGGCGATCGCGCCTACGGCATCAGCGAGGCGGAGAAGCAGAACCTCCGCTGGGAGGCCGAACAGTTCCGCAACGGAAGGCTCTGGCATCGTTGGGACTACCCTTACCAGGTCGGCTCGCCCGTGTTCGACATCCAACACGAGATCATCGGCGCGTATCTCACCACGAACTGGCGGGCCTTTCGCACCTGGGGTGTCTCGGCAATCTCCCCCTGGGAACACGACTTCTTCTGGAGTCTCCGCAAAGGAGTTGATAAGAGCCGCAAGCAACTCAAAGTTGACTGGGAGGGCCTGCAGCGCCCAGGGTTCAGCGCGGACTACATTGACGGACAGTATGAACGCATGGACCTGGCTTTCCAGCTCTCCGATTGGATCCCGACCGCCGACGGGCAGGCCATCTTGCGCAACAACCTGCCGCTGTTGGCGTACATCGCCGGGAAGCCGGCGGCATTTACGAGCAAGGACCACAATCTCTACCCTGGCGAAACATTCGAGAAACAGATCGTCCTCATCAACAACTCGCGCGAGACGGTGACTGCCGACTGCCGGTGGTCGCTGGCTCTGCCCGAGGCCGCCAGCGGGGCCCAAAAGGCGGCGATTGCCACAGGACAACAGGAGCGGATCCCGCTGCGTCTGGCGCTGCCCTCGGGGCTGGCGCCGGGGCACTACGAGCTGCACGCCGAGGTGGTCTTCGGCAACGGCGAGGTGCAGAAGGACAGCTTCACGATCCACGTGCTGCCGAAGCCCGCCGCCGGGCCGGTTACCGCGAAGATCTCGGTCTATGACCCGAAGGGCGAGACCGTCCGGCTGCTTGCCGCGCTGCAGATCGCAGCCCAGCCGGTTGACGCGAGTGCGGACCTGTCGGGTTATGACATCCTCGTGCTGGGCAAGGGTGCGCTGACGGCGGACGGTCCCGGGCCGAACCTCGGCCGCGTCCGCGACGGCCTGAGAGTCCTCGTGTTCGAACAAACCCCGGAAGTGCTCGAGAAACGGTTGGGCTTCCGCATCGCCGAATACGGCCTGCGGCAGGTCTTCCAGCGCATCCCGGACCATCCTCTTCTGGCCGGGCTCAATTCGGATTGCCTCCGTGACTGGAGAGGCTCGGCCACGCTCCTGCCGTCAAGGCTGGACTACACCACGAGCCAAATCTACGGCGGGCCAGCGGTCCAGTGGTGCGGCATTGAGGTGCCGCGGGTCTGGCGCTGCGGCAACCGCGGCAACCTGGCCTCCGTGCTGATCGAGAAGCCGGCCTGCGGCGACTTTCTGCCGATCCTCGATGGAGGTTTCAGCCTTCAGTACAGCCCGTTGTTGGAATACCGCGACGGCAAGGGGTTGGTGCTTTTCTGCCAACTCGACGTGACTGGCCGCACCGAGCAGGATCCGGCCGCCGAAACGCTCGCTGGGAACCTCGTCCGCTACGTCGCCGGCTGGAAGCCGCCCACCCGGCGGCAGGCGCTCTACGCCGGCAACCTGGCGGCACGACACCATCTCGAGTTCGCGGGCATTCCCGTGCAATCTTATGACGGAGGAAAGCTCTCACCCGAACAGGCCCTTATCGTGGCCACGGGCGGCGAGCGGAAACTGGCCGAGCACTCCGCGGACGTCGCCGCTTTTCTCAAGGCGGGTGGACACCTGCTGGCACTCGGTTTGGGCGAAACGGAAGCCAACAGCTTCCTGCCGTTCCACGTCGCCATGAAGCAGGCGGAGCACATTGCCTCCTGCTTCGAGCTGCCCCCCGCAAACTCCCTGCTGTCGGGAGTGGCTCCCGCAGACGTGCATAACCGCGACCCCAGGGAGTTGCCCCTGGTGTCGGGGGGCGCGACGGTTCTTGGCGACGGTGTGCTGGCCCAAGCGCAGAATGCCAATGTGGTTTTCTGCCAGTTCCCGCCCTACACCGTCACCAGTTCGCAGGGAGTGGTGCCTTCATTCGTCGTGGACGGCCAGGATGCCCTGGAAGGCAAGCAGAGCGCCCTGGTGACCCTGGGGATGACAGCGGGCGGCGGCGTGCAGTTTGGGCAGAGCGTGAAGATAACACCGCAAGTCGGCAAGAACTACACCTTCGCCGTGTTCGCCAAGGGCGTGGGCGGGCAGATCGAACTGCACCTGGAGGTGGAGCGGGCCGGATCGCCCTGGGACCGGGCCGTGAAGGGCCCCAAGATCGCGGTGCCGGAGAATCAGTGGACCGACCTGCACGTCACCTTCCAGTGCCAGAAGCCGTTTCCGGAAGGCTGGCAGGCGTACATCGGCTGCGCCCAAGAGGGCGGACGCTTCCGCGCCGATATGTTCCGGCTGTACGAAGGAGACTACGTCCCGTGGGTGGCTTCCGCGCTGCAAACGTCCGGGGCCGCAGGCGCAGCCGGGTCTGGCAACCTGCTCGTCAACCCCGGCTTTGAGAGCGGCCGCAAGCCCTGGTTCTTTATGTTCAACGAGCAGCTCAACCTGAGGCGCACGTACCGCCGCACCTCCTTCGCGCTCGCACGATTGCTGGCCAACATGGGGGTTTGCGCACCGACGCCTCTGCTGTCCCGCTTCTCTATGCCGGTGGGCGGAGACCAACCGGCACCAGGTTCCTCCGTCGTGCGCAACGGCAACTTCAGCCAGGCTGCCAAGCAGGAGACCATGGCCGACCAGTGGGAATTCTCTTCCGAGTCCCGCCAGGCCACTTGCACCCGAGAGCGGATGGAAGGAAACGGCGCGTGGGCGCTGCGCTTGGCGATGAGCGACACCGGAGGCAAACCCCAGGCCAGCGTCATGTTGGCTCAGCACGGCGTGCCGGTGAAAGATGCCCAGTGGTATCGCATCTCGCTGCAAGCGAAGGCCGAGGGTCTGTCCGGCAAGCCGGTCACGTTGGCCCTCCAGAATACGGAGACATGGGTGTCGCTCTTTGACTACCAGTCTTTCACCCCCGTCGAAAAGTGGCGTACCTTCCGCTTCCTGGTGCAAGCCAACGGCACGGCGAACAAGAATACGCGATTTCAGATCTGGCATTCGCACCCCGGGACGCTTTGGCTGGCGGACATCACCATGGCGCCGGTGGCGCCACCCTCGACCGAGGGCCGCTGGTCGCAAGGTCTTTACCTGGACCAGCCCGAGGACTGGGATGATCCGTACCGTTTCTTCCGCTGGTAGAGCGTTTTGCGGCGGAGCTGCGGAGCAGGACATCGAGTTGCCAGCGGCTCTTGCTGCCCCGGTTCATATCCCCGTGGGTGATATCGGTCTGGACATTGCCGGGCCGGAAACGCCGTTCCCGCCCGTCGCGGCGGCGGTCCGCGAGCAGCGCCTCGAGCTGCAATGGGACGGCCTGGCGCTCAGCGTGGCGGTGCGGCCGGACAAGGCCGCGGTGAGCACTGAGGGGGCAGCGCAGATGTAACTTCTGTATACTAAGGATGTTATGAGATACACACCGGTTCGGAAGGCAGCCATATTTCGCAACGTTTTGTCGCATGATTGCTCACTCTCTGCACAGTGTTTGCAGGCCCTTTGCGTAAGGTCTGAGGAGCTTTACCAAGGGAGTGGCCTCAATTGCCGCCTCGTTGGAGCGCACGGCCTGAACAGTGAAGCTCCCCTTTTCCCCCCCGTTACCCCGGGATAAGGCCACAAGGTCCCAGCGAGTGTCCGTTACTCTAAGTCCTTAAAATACTGGCCTTTTAGGGATAGATTCAAGATATAATAGGGATCGTTTCACGATATACTAGGGATCGTTTCAAGATATACTAGGGATCGTCTCACGATATAACAGGGATAGAATCGGGTGCAGATAAAGATATAAGGCCATGAGAATAACGATATAATCAACAGCGAGTTCGGCCACCTGAAAGCTCAATGCTGTCTCTATTCAATTGTC
>JBEKKG010000546.1:0-5569 GCA_050010835.1 Planctomycetota bacterium | reverse complement strand
GGCGCTGTGCCGGAAGCGCCGTCTGTCCCGCTGCCCCAGGCTGCACCTGACACTGGACCGTCAAGCACCTGCCCGTTTTGTGCCGAGCGCATCCCAAGCGGCTCGCGCTCCTGCCCGCTGTGCCACGAAGCCATACCTGCCCCTGGATCGTCCATCGCCTGCCCGGCCTGCGCGGAGCGCATCCCGAGCGGCTTGAGCTCCTGCCCGCTGTGTGGCGAAGCCATCACCGCGCCTTGGAGCCAGGAGGAGCAAAAGAGGCTCCTTGCAGAGCGGATCGTCAGCCTCGAGAACCACGCCAAGGACATGCAGGCGCAATTCGCCGACAAAGCCCTCAAGGCCGGGTTCCTCTCGGCCAAGACCATCGTCGTCGGCGTATTTCTCGCTCTTGGCATTCTCATGATCTGCATAGGGGGATCTGCATCGCAGGACAGCGAGGCATGGATATTTTTGGGGGTCATGACCAGCCTTGGCTTCGGCATCCCAGTCCTTGTTTCGCTCGCCAACGACTACAGGGCGTTTCATATTCAAGATGCCAGCTCGCCGCTCACGGCCTTCAAACGCTTCTTCTCAGCCGTGCAGACGGGCCGGGCCGCCAAAGCGTACGTCAGTCTTGCGCCCGAAGCCCGAGTGGCCGGCGAGGTCAAGAGTGTGACCTTTGAAAACCCCAAGATTCCGTCCCACACGGGCAGTTACTCGATACGCGACGTGCCGACTTTCAAAGCATATTGGAAGAGCATTTTCAAAGGCCCAAGCATGCAAACGCGGACCGTGCGGCTGAAGACGGCCAAGATGTTGCACGAGGGCAGCGACGGCCTTGCGGTCCTCGAAGCCCAAGTTGAATTCACCAACTACCCCACGCTCTACGTCTTTCTGCTTGGGATTCTCTTGGTTCTGCTGGTGCAAAAGCATGAAACCAAGACAGTGCGCAAACTGCTGCTCAACCGCGGCGGACGCTGGTATCTCGCCGAGGGCGAACTTGAGGGGCCTCTCGACCGGATGGAACTCTGACCCGGGAAGAGGGAGATACGGGGACAGAGTTGCTTGCAACCTTCTACAGCAGTCTTTACAATTCGACATTGATGGCCCTCACGGTCAAATGCACGTGCGGCAAAGCATTCGAGGTTAAGGATGAAGCTGCCGGCACATCGGTTGTCTGCCAGGCCTGCGGCACGGAGCTTCACGTTCCCGGCGCGAGCGGACCAGCCGGCGCTGTGCCGGAATCGCCGCCTGCCCCGCTGCCTCAGGCTGCACCTGACGCTGGACCGTCAATCAACTGCCCGTTTTGCGCGGAGCGCATCCCGGGCGGCTTGCGCTCCTGCCCGCTGTGCCACGAAGCCATACCTGCCCCTGGATCGTCCATCGCCTGCCCGGCCTGCGCGGAGCGCATCCCGAGCGGCTTGCGCTCCTGCCCGCTGTGCGGCGAAGCCATCGCCGTGCCTTGGAGCGAGGAGGAGCAAGACAGGCTGCTGGCGGAGCGGCTCCGCAGCCTCGAAGCCTACGCCAAGGACTTGCAGGCACAGTCCGCTGACAAGGCCTTCAAGGGCGGTTTCCTCTCAAACAAGACCATTGTCGCCGGCGTATTATTCGCTCTGGGCCTTCTCGCGCTCTGCATCGGCGCCATGAAGGGGATTGGGTCTGAGAGCGGCGGTGTATTTCTTAGTTTTGGGATCCTGGGCAGCCTTTGCTCAGGCTTCGCGGTGATCGTTTCGCTGGTCAACGACTACAGGGCGTTTCATATTCAAGATGTGATATACGCGGCCCTGGCCTTTGATCGCTTCTTCACAGCCGTGCGGACGGGCCGATTCGCCAAAGCGTACGTCTGTCTTGCGCCCGAGGCCCGGCAGGCCGGGGAGGTCCCCAACGTGACATTCGAAAGCCCCAAGGTTCCGTTCGCCACGGGCAGTTACTCGATGCGCGACCTGCCGGGTTTCAAAGCCTATTGGCAGAGCATTATCAAAGGCCCGACCGCGAAAAGGCGGACCGTGCGGCTGAACCGGGTCATGACGCAGCATCAGGGCCGTGAAGGCTTTGTGCTTCTCGAAGCCGAATTTCAATTCAGCTACCCGGCGTTTCCCATAGAGGAGCATGAAGTCAAGAGAGTGCGGAAACTGCTGCTCAAAGGCGGCGGCCGCTGGTATCTCGCCGAGGGCGATCTCGAGGGGCCTTGCGACCGGATGGCGTTCGGACCCAGGAAGCGCCTGATGCACAGGGCAAAAGGAGAATAGCGATGGCCGACGACGCCGGCATTAACGTGGAAGTGTGGGATGCGACGGGCAACAAGAAAGTGATCGTCAACCTCCCCAAGGGCGCGCCTGTCAACCGTATCATTGTGCTGCTGGTGGACCGGATGAACCTGCCGCGCCACAGCCCCGACGGCCAGTTGATGAGCTACAAATTCCATCATAAGGCCAGCAGCCGGCAACTGCTGGATGAGGAAACGCTGGCACAGGCGGGCGTGAAGGAGGGCGACGTGCTCCGGCTGCAGCCGGAGATCACCGCGGGCTAAACCCGGAAAATTCACCGCAGAGACGCAGAGAGCGCTGAGAAGAGCAGAAAGAATGGACAGAATGATTCTCGAAATTCTCTCTTCACCCTGTGTCCTCTGCGTCTCTGCGGTGAATAATGCGGGGTTGAAGGCCGGCAGAAGAGAAGCGCGGGATGGCTGAGCTGACGATACGGGATGAGGATCCGCTGCAAGAAGGGCGCTTCAGCCGGTTCGAGCTGATTTCGTGGTGGGAGCAGGCGCGGCTCTCCCGCGCCAAGGTGCTGGTGATAGGCGCCGGCGCACTGGGCAACGAGATCGTCAAGAACTGCGCGCTCGCCGGCATAGGCAACGTGCTGGTGGCCGACAGCGACCGTGTCGAACGCTCCAACCTCACCCGCTCCGTCCTGTTCCGCGAAGCCGACAATGGCCAGTACAAAGCCGAGGTCGCCTGCCGGGCCGCGCGCGGCATCTACCCCGGCATCCAGGCGCACGCGTTCGTGGGCAACGTGGTCCACGACCTCGGCCTGGGCGCGTATTTCTGGGCCGACGTGGTGCTGGGCGGACTCGACAACCGGGAGGCGCGGGTGGCGATCAACAGCGCGGCGCTGTTCGCCGGCAGGCCGTGGATTGACGGCGCCATCGAGGTCCTGGACGGCGTGGCCAGGGTCTTTGCGCCGGGCGACGGCCCCTGCTACGAATGTACGATGAGCGCGCTGGACTGGAAACTCCTGGAGAGCCGCCGCTCCTGCGCCCTGCTGACGCGCGAACAGCTCAACGAAGGCAAGGTCCCGACCACCCCAACCACGGCCAGCATCATCGCCGCGGTACAGGTGCAGGAGGCCATCAAGATCCTGCACGGCCTGCCGTCCCTGGCCGGGCGCGGCTTCGTCTACAGCGGCCTGAGCGGCGAGTCGTATCTGGTCTCCTACAAGCGCAAACCCGGCTGCTTCGCCCACGAGCGCTGCGCCGCCTTGGAGCGCCTCGGCGCCGGCGCCGGCGCAGTGACGCTGGGCGAACTGGCGGCCAGGGCGCGCGCCACGCTGGGCCAGGACGTGGCGATCCAACTGAGCCGCGACATCATCGCCGGCCTGGCCTGCGCGAAATGCGGGAAGAGCGAGGCGGTCTTCCGTTCCCTGGGCAAAGTGACGGAAACGGAGGCGCGCTGCCCGTCCTGCGGAGAACCGCGCGCTCCCGAGGTGCTGACAACACTCCGTCCCGACGAACAGCCCTGCGGGATGACCTTCGCGCAGTTCGGCGTGCCGGCCTTCGATGTCGTCACCGCCCGGGCCGGGGAACGCGCCATCTCGTATCTGTTCGACGGCGACGCGGCCCGGGTGCTGGGTCCTCTGGCGCAGCAGAAACAGAATTGAAAAATGAAAATTGAAAATTTAACATTTCACGTTGCGCGAGGCGCGTTGCCGGACAATGCGCCAATTTTCAGTTTTCAATTTTCAATTTTCAATTCCTTTTCCTTGGTTTGGCCTTACGGCCACGCTATTCTCTCTTCTCTTTGAACCTGGAGCAAGGCCGGCCTATGGCGAACACATCCGACTACCGCGGCATTGGCAAGGGCGAGGCCAAGGAGGCCAAATTCCCCGTCGAGATCGCCGGCGAATACCGCGTCCACATCTCCGAAGAAGCCTACAGCCGCATGCGCAAGCACGCCGAGACGACTAACGAGGTGGAACTGGCCGGCGTGCTCATCGGCACGGTCCACCGTGACGGCGCCGGCTTCTTCCTGATGATCAACGGCGTAATCGAAGGGCAGAATGCCAACAATTACGGGGCGCAGGTGACGTTCACGCACCAGACGTGGGAACACATCAACAAGACCAAGGACGCGCAGTATCCGAAGGAGCGCATCGTGGGCTGGTATCATACCCACCCCGGCTTCGGCGTCTTCCTCTCGGGCATGGACAGCTTCATCCAGGAGAACTACTTCAACCATCCCTACCAGGTGGCGATCGTCATCGAAACCAAGCAGAACAAGGAAGGCTGCTTCGCCTGGGTTGAGGGCAAGTCCGTGCCGCTGCGCCGCTACTGGGTGGGGAACCGCGAGGTGGCTCTGGCGGCGGGCGAAGCGGAACCGTTCGATCCGGCGCACGCCGCCTCAGGGGCGCCGCCCCTCACCCGGCACTCTCCCCAAGGGGGAGAGGGTGGGGTGGGGGGGCAGCCGCAGCGTTCCATGCTGCCGAGTTTCTACTCGCTGCTGCTCATGGCGATCCTGTTCCTCTGCGGCCTGATGCTGGGCAAGCTGCTGGCAGTGGGCGAACTCCGTGAAGGCGCGCTGGCCGGGCTGGAGTCGGAGATCTACTCGGTGCTGGAATTCGCGGCCGTGAACACCGCCGCCAGCAAGGACCTCGCGGACGTCAACGAGAAGCTCGCGGCCCTGAGCCAGAAACTGGAGAAGGGGGACACCGCGGGGGCGAGCCAGGGCCTCCACGAACTGGCCGGGCAGGTGGACACTCTCCAGAAAGCATACGACAAGAGACGCTCAGCCTTCCGCAACGACATGAACCAGTTGATGCGCACCAAACAGGGGCTGGGGGAGCGGGTCGAGGCCACCGCGCGCCGCCAGGACGAACTGGGCGCCTATCTCGCGCAGTTGTACGTAATGCGGATGATGGATCTGCTCAGGAAGGACGGCGTGCCGCTGGAACCGAGCCAACTCGGACCCGCCGAACGGCAGCAGGTCAAGGCGTATCTGGCGACGGCCATAAGTCTCTGTCCCGAGATCAAGGCTTACATCGAGCGGGTGCAGCCCAAGCTGTTGGAGGCGCTGTTCCCGGAGGCCGGCGCGGCCAGTGAGGCGCCAAAGGAGAACAAGGAAGCCCAGGGGGTGGAGAAGCCCAAGTAAGAGGCAGGAAAAGAAATAGGAAAAGGTGAAAGGGGAAAAGCGAAGAACTGGCAATTGGGGCGCATCACGGGACTTGTGCCACGGATGTGGCCGCGCCGGCTGTTTGGCGCGGCCTCATCCGTGCCACCGGGCAGCACGGATAAGCCGCCGCGTTGCGGCGGCATATCCGTGGCACAAGTCCAGTTATGCGCCCTGTCAATTTGCTGCCGTTGCTTTTGACTTTTTCC
>JBEKKG010000545.1:0-5577 GCA_050010835.1 Planctomycetota bacterium | reverse complement strand
ACGTCTATGACTGTGCCGGGAACCTGCTGTGGGAAAAGAGCGGGGGCAGCAACTGGTCGCCGCCGGTGCTCGCCGACGTGAATGGCGACGGGAAAGCGGAGGTCTTCGCCAGCTATCAGGCGGACCCCGGCATCTGCACGCTCAAGGCCTACGACGGCGCGGGCACGGAACTGAAGAGCATTGACTTCCTGGTGGACAACGAGGACCTGGAACTGGCCAATGTCGTGGACCTCGAAGGCACCGGACGCCACCAGCTCCTGTGCAGGCTCAACTCCCGCCAGGGGAACGGCCGTTGCGGCGTTTGGGTCTTCAACTACGAAGCCGGCACACTGGCCTGGCATTTCGAGATCGGGCCCAGGGTCACCGATATCGTGTGCGCCGATTTCGATAACGACCACAACCAGGAGCTGGTTGTGGGCGTCGCCGCCGGCCACCTGCGCAACTGCCTCAACCGTTTCGACGATTTCAACGCTTACCTCTTGTGTCTCAGCGGCGCCGGCGGTCTGAGATGGTGGGCCGCAATGGGCACTTGGCGCTCGGAGGCCATGCTGGGCAACATGTACGGTGGCGGCCGGCCCTGCCTGGTGGCGCTGCGCGGCCAGGAGTATTACGGCGGAACGCTCGGGGCCTACCTCCTTAATCCCGAGACGGGCGCCGAGACTGCGAAATGGATCGGCCCGCCGGGTCATTGCGCCGGCGGCAAAGCCCTGGGGCACTTGCGGCGCGGCCTGGAGCGGCAACTCGTGGTCGGCCAGCAGGCCGCCGGCAAGTGGGCGGGCCTGTGCATCCTCGATTCGGAACTCAATGAGCTGGCGACGCTGAGGAAAACAGATGAGCCCTCGTGGGTCGGCGCCACGTGCGATATTGACGGCGACGGCCTGGACGAAGTGCTGGTGTTGCACGGGAGCAGCATCGCGGCCTACGACGGCGCGCTCAAATGCAAATGGTCGCTGCCTTTGGGCGCGACGCCCTCGCCCTCCATTGCCGTCTCGGACCTCGGTGGCACCGGGCAGATCGAGATTCTGGTGCCGACCTCGGCGGGGTTGAAGGTGCTCTCCGCGGGCGCGCCCACCCTGGTCATGACGGCCACGAGCGAAGTCCGCCAGCCTTTCTTCTACAGGATCTCCGCAAACGGCGTAGAACCCATGACTTTCGAGGCCTCCCCGCTGCCCCGCGGCCTGCGCTTGCAGGGCGCAATTATAGGCGGCGTACCTGAGGCGCCCGGCGAAAGCGATGTTACCATCAGGGCCTCGAACGGTCTCGGTACTGACGTAAGAATCCTGCGTATTACCATCACTCCCGTGGTCCACTCTCAGACCACGGGCCCCTGACAGCAGGGGCGAGGGGTTAGGGGTTAGGGGTTAGGGGTTACTTACCCCTCGTCCCTCGCCCCTAACCCCTCGTCCCTCGCCCCTCTAAAATCCCTCCTTGGGGAGCATGTTGCGCAGCATGGCGTGGCAGCGGTCGCGGATTTCAGCGGCGAAGCGCCGCACGTCCGGGCTGCTGGTGTCTTGCAGCAGGATCTCCTGCCGCAGGCCTTTGACGTACTGGCGGCAGCGCGAAACCCTTTCATCCTGATCGTTGCCCAGGTGTGTGATCTTCTCGATCTCGCCGACTTCCGCGTACTTGTCCTCCTGCACCAGCTTGATGAGCGCGGGGATACGGTCCTTCCAGTAGGCTTCTGAACCGGGGCCTTCGAACTTGTGCCGGCCGACGTCTGAGTTGAGCCGGGCGAGACAGGCCAGGGCCTTATCCGCCACCGGCTTGACCTGGGGATTCTTGGCCGCTTCCTGCTCGCAGTACGCGGCGGCGTCGGCGCCCCACTTCTTGTAGTCGCGCAGGCGGTCGTGGATGGTGTGGACGAAGTACCACATGTCCTCGAGCGCCTGGACCAGGTGGGTCTTGTCCTGTTCCTCAAGCGGCTCGTAGGCGCCGTCGGGCTTCTTCTTGAATTTCTTGGTGAGCGGTTTGATGTGGTCGCCCCACAGCCCGCAGGTGGCGAAGGCCAGCAAGGGGCGGTCGCCGCCGGCCTGGCGGGGCTTGACGCCTGCGAGATCGAGCACGTATTCGCAAGGCCCCGCACCCAGCGTCTGGCGCATCAGGTCCACAGGAGTGTAGACGTTGAGCGGCGTGGAGGGGACGCGGCCAAGAGGATAAATGAGCACATGCTCGTAGACGTTGGGCGGCGCGATTTCCGGCGCGTCCTTATTGGCCTTGCGGGCCGCCTTGGTGGCGTCATTCGCCTTGCCGCGCTCGCCCTTGTCGGCGTAAAGGCACACGCGGACCTCGTCGCCCTTGAAGAAGGCCGGGTATCTGAAGAAGCTGACAAGCGATTCCTGCCAGATTTCGGGAGCGTCTTCGTTGCCGACTTGCCACCAGTTTATGCCCTTCTCCCACCACTTGTCGGGCCGGGCGCTGCTGGTCGCGGCCATGAAGCGGGCATCCAAAGCCTCGCCCCCCTCCCACCACTTCTCGGTTTTCGGGATGCTTGTGTTCCTGAACTCGAAGGACTGGGTCCGTGTGGGCCAGTCGGACATGCTCTTGCCCTCGCCCACCATAAAGTCACCGCGCCACCGGGCTTCGAAGGGCCGCTTCCAGGCCAGGGACGTGGGCTTGTATGCCGGCCAGGCGCTCACTTCCTCATCGTGCCAGAGGCCCTTCTGTTCGAGAATCCCGGCATAAACCGGCTTGTTCTGGAACTCGATGCGCGCCGCGGAGATGCGCCGGCCCTGGCCTGCGCCTGCGAAAACGAGATCCACCTGCGGCTCCGGGCCTTCCTTTTCCGCCTTGGGTTCCGGAGCCGCTGCGTTCTGCGAGCCGGGGAACTTGAGGTTGCCCGGCCAGACGCACATCACGATGGTGTCGCCGCCTTCGAGGAACTCCAGCAGGAAGTTCTCCGCCGGCACGGTCGTCTTTGGCATGGGGAGGTGTACCGGATCGAAAACCACGTCATCGCTGAAGAAGTCGGGCAAGACGGCATAGCGCGCAGTTGTCCGGACCTCCACTCCTGCCGCGTTCTTCCCAGGGACGATTTTCACGAAGATGCCGGCGCCCAGGGAGAACTCCGCCTGGGCAGCGCCGGCGCTGACGCGCAGCACGCTTTTGCCGGCCTCGTCCTTGGTGGCTTCGGCTGTGCTGATGGGTGCGCTCTGGTCCGCGCCTCCCGCGAGGAGCGCGAGGACCACGCGCGGGTTTGCGGCCTCGGATTTGTAGCAGACCGTGACGCCCGGCTGGCCTGGAGCAGCCGTGACGAGGAGGGCCTTGTTCTCGAGGGCTGCCCCGCCCTCCCCAGCGCGCGCCGCCTCAGCCCAGGCAACCAGCGCGCAGTACCACAACGCCAGTACAGCGGCGCGCAACACTGTGTGTTTCATCAGCGTGTCTCCTTGCTTGCTTTGGCCACCTCACCCTATTACCAATACCAGCAAGATGCCAGCAAAACGGCCGAGAGCACCACCAAAAAGGCAATGGCCATTCCATACCACCGCGGCTCGTCATCCCGCGCCGCCCTCCAGGTCTGTAACGCCGCTTTGCACGCCAGAACGATGGCGGCCACACCGCAAACTACGACGAGCACCGCTGCGTCATACGAATCGGGCAGAAAGCGGCCGGCGCCGGCGATGAGCACCACTGCACCATCCGAATCGGGCAGAAAGCCGCTGGCGCTGGCGATAAGCACAAAACCCACGGCTACAGCCAGCCAAACCGCGGCATCCCGCGCATGTGGACTAAGGCGTTTCGTTTCGTCTTCTTCCCCCGTTGCCGCACCTTCGTAGACCTTCCCGCGCAACCGCCGCACACGCGCCACGAAGAGGAAGAAAACACCCGGCCCGAACGCGAACATTAGCACGGCCAGACCTGTCATCAGCCCTAAGGCCGTCGAGAAGCCCGCACAACAGTACTCCTTGCTCCGTGCGTATACATGGCACGGCACAGCCACGAGCAGTTCCGCCACACTGCCAGCCAACAGGCGCCTGACCACTCGTTGAAAGGCGCTGCCAGGATCATGGGAGAAGGCTTGCCGCAGGAAGATCAATGCCCACGCCGCCCAAGTACACACGGCAAATGCAACCGCCGCGAGCAAACGCCAGTACTTGTTGAGAAACGTCCTTGTGTCTTTGCCGAAGAGAGGCGGCCCCCCGTCTTCGAGAACGAACGGTGAAGCCGTAACCACTTCGCCCACGGCACAAACCAGGCCGAACACGAGCAGGCCCATCATCAGTGCCGCTGCGACCGCTACGACCGCCCAGCGCCGCCGCGCCACCGGCTTCTCTTTGGCCACGTCAATAGGCAATAGCAGGAAAACAGACTGAAGCACCATCAACAAGTCAATTGCGAGCCAGAATGGCATTGCCGTATAAATCTGCAACGCTTGCTCTGGCAGCGGCCATCTGTCCTTGCCCCAGGCGAAAGCGGCAACAAGGAAGGGCCAAGTCAGCACCGTGCACGCCGCGCCATACAGCAGCACAGTCAGCAAGGCCCAGTGCCGGACGCGCAGGTTCCCCACCATAGGGTCGCCGCCTACTCTTTCAGCAAGGCTTTGAACCCGGCTTGTGCGAAGAGTGCTGTTTTCACTTCTTGGGCACCCCATACAAATAATGGTCATGGTTGCGTGCCATGTCCGAAGGCAGGCCCTTGGCTCCGCCTGCCCAGGCACGCAGTTTCTCGGGCAATGAAGCTGCCTTCCTAGGGCGCTTTCTGTGCGCCATGTCGGGAGGCAAGCCCTTCACAGTACCGGCAAGCTTGAGTAGCTCATCCCAGCCGTTGACTGGCTTCGCGTGCCTGGTGCGCCGGCGCACAACTTCCACTCGCACCTCGGCCCCTTCCGGCAACGCCTCGGCTTCCTCCAGCACGACAACTCCGCCTGTCACTTTACCCCGGCAACTCATCGCTTGCTCCTCCCGGCCCCACCTGCCATGTCCTATTGATTATACCAAAAGATGAACCCAAATAACGAACCCTTTTTTCTCCTATCTGCGTTCATCCGCGTTGATCTGCGGTTCCAATCCCGCGCACACCTTGCAAGCCGGATCGCGTGAGATGGCCACGCGCCGCGTTGTGCCGTCGCGCAGATCGAAGAGCAGCATCCGGCCGGCCAAGGGCTCGCCCAGGCCGGTGAGCAGCTTGATGGCCTCCATCGCACCCCAGGCCCCGATCATGCCCGCCACGGCGCCAAAGACCGGGAATTGCCGCCGCCAGCCCGGCGGTTTTTCCGGATAGAGGCATGCCAGGCACGGCGTCCGGCCCGGAATGACGCTGGTTATCTGAGCCTGCAATTCATACATGGCGCAGTCCACCAGGGGCTTGTGCTGCCGCACCGCCTCGCGGTTCAGCAGCAACCGCTCCTCAAACAGCGGCGCGCAGTCCACGACCAGGTCCGCGCGCGACACCAGGGCCTGCGCATTGTCCTCGCTTACATTCTGCGGCACGGCTTCCAGCACGATCCTGGGATTCAACTCGCGCAAACGCTGTTGTGCCGACTCGACACGCGGCTTTCCCAGCCAAGCGTGGGTCATGAGTATCTGCCTGTTCAGGTTGGGGCTTCTGAGTGAGAGCTCTATCGCCGCCCTCGCCGCCCTG
>JBEKKG010000544.1:0-5586 GCA_050010835.1 Planctomycetota bacterium | reverse complement strand
CTCATTCAACGCAGAGGACGCAGAGTGCGCAGAGAAAAGAACATTGGAAACAACAGTAAATCCTTTCGTACGAACCCCTCTGCGTTCCTCTGTGTCCTCTGCCTTGAGAAATCCGGGCTAATCAAGCGCGCTGGGGTTGAACCTCACCCGGCTGTTTTTTTCAGGGAACTCGACGATGCAGCTATCGTTTTTGGTGGAACATCGAAGCCAGACGATGATTTTGAGCTCTTGCATGTTATTGACTTCAGCAGTTCAAAATACTGGTGGCTTCATCATTACGGCATAGACAGGCAGACTTATTTCTATTGGGAGTTGTTGCAAGCCTTGCCTTTCGGCAATTGGACGGCAATTGGTGCGGTGGACGATGCCGATTTCAAAGAGTTGCTAAGAAAAAGTTTTCTCTACTGAGTTTAGCAGTCCAATTGTGGGCGGGCGGCCAGAAAGCAACCTGCGCCCCGGCAAGCAGTCCTGGAAAGAAGGCGGACGGCTCGAATACGGCGTCTCCATCACCGACCCCTGCATCGGCTGGGAGGAGACCGAGGAACTGCTCATGGAGGTCGCTGCGGCGGTGGAGCCGGTGCAGGCGGGGTGAAGCGCGGGCGGGGGCGGAGAAAGGAGGGGAGAACTGTTTCGTGCCCGTCCCCAAATCAGTCCAAGGTCAGGGCTGTTTCAAGAAGCCCTGCTTGGGGCTCGCAGGTCCTTGACAAATGTTACTGCACGTGTACTATACGTGTACAAGTTCGGGGGCTTCACTGATGCAGAAGAAACTGACGATCACTGTGGATGAAGAAGTTTACAAGGGCCTCCACAAGGTGGTGGGACCCGGGAAGATCAGCCGTTTTCTGCAGGACCTGGCCCGTCCGTTGGTGGTCCGGCATAAATTGGAGTCGGGGTACAAGGCTATGGCTGCCGACCGGACACGTGAAGCCGAGGCGTTGGAATGGGCCGAAGCCACTTGTGGGGACATAGGCGATGAGAAGAGGTGAAGTGTATTGGGTGGATTTTGAGCCGTCAATTGGGGGAGAGGTCAGAAAAAGAAGACCGGCTGTCATCGTCAGTAACGACGCCGCCAACAAGTTCCTCAACCGTGTGCAAGTCGTTCCTCTGACCACGAACGTCGAACGCCTGTACCCCGGCGAAGCCTATGTCACGCTCAACCGCAGGCAGTCCAAGGCAATGGCAGACCAGCTCACCACGGTCAGTAAACTCCGGGCGGCCGGGAAGGAAGGTACTCTCTCCAACGAGGACATGCGGCGCGTGGCAGACGCCATCCGCACGCAATTGGATCTCTGAACTGAACGCCACAGAACCCACAAACAAGCGCGGCCAGCTCCCAGGGGCCCAGTGGTGGTCTGTCACCAATGGCGCCTGTGCCGCGAAGTCATCGAGCAGTTCCGCGGCGGCCAGAACGGCATCCTGGGCGTGATGCTCGAAAGCAACCTGCGCCCCGGCAAGCAGTCCTGGAAAGAAGGCAGCCAGCTCGAATACGGCGTCTCCATCACCGATCCCTGCATCGGCTGGGAGGAAACCGAGGAGTTGCTCCTGGAGGTCGCTGCGGCAGTGGAGCCGGTGCAGCCGGGATGAGGGGGCCAGCGGGAACGGAGAGGGGAGCGGAAGAGTTTCGTGAACGTCCCCGAAACTCTTCAATAGCAATCAAACGTGGCCTCGCAATACTGGATATGCCCCAGCGTAACTTCATCGCCTGCGTCCAAGTCAAAGTCCTGATACAGCATTGCTTGCGTTAATAGCTCCTCAATGGGCGGGATGGGTCTGGGTTCTGCCATGGGTCACTGTCTTCCTTGTTGAATCTCCGGGACAAGGGCGTATCTGCAAAAGCAGGGACACACAATCCCAACCGCTTCAGGCCCCCTGCAATCCCGTTCCGTAATCCTTGGGCAATCCCTTCACGATCTTCACGGTTTCGACGCTGACGCGCACGACTTGGCCCACCAGCCGGACGATGTACTCCTCGTCGTCGGGGCGGTTGGGGTCGGACTTTATGCCGCTGCGCTTGTCCTCGCTTACCTGGTACTGGTCAATGACCCAATCGAGCGCGCTGCGGTTGCCCAGGCGGTACTCGAAGACTTCCGGCGGGATGCCGGCGAGGGACAGGGAATCATTGATCCAGAGCACCGTCTTTTCCTTGTTGAGCTTCATCTTCTCAACGCGGTACGACAGCGGCGCGCCCTGGGTCTCAAGCCACTTCAGCGGCCACGGTTCCAGCTTTTCGTAATCCAGGTGCAGCGCTGCCAGTTTCTTCCCCGCTTCCGCAAAGGCCCTGAAAGCTTTGGGCTTGGCCAGAGGTATGCGTGGCAGTTCGCGCTTCAGGTTGTCGGCGAACCGCGCGCGGTAGCCAGCATCGTGCAGGACCCCGTAAACGTAGTAGAAGATGTCCCACTTGCTGATGCGGTTGTCCCGGCATTTCTTCCGGAAGGCCTCCAGCGCCCAGGCGGTGATATTCTCGCGCCGGTTCGTCCCGTCCTCGTTGTAGACGTAGAAGGGAAAGCACTGCGTTTGGCAGCCAGCACTAACCAGGTGAAGGTCGCAGATTTCAGCAGCCATCATAGTCATAAAAGGCTTCTCGGAACCCAGGTCGGTCAATGCAATAGCCCTGTTCTCCCCTTCCGTTGCAGGCGTCGGGAAGATGCGCGGCATGACATAAACTTCTTCATTCAAGATGCGGTCGAAGAAAACATGTTTCCGGCAAAATGGCCGGTAGAGGGCGTTGCGCAGCTTCGATTCGCTGAACTCCGCGTAAAGGCGGCGTTCCAGGTCGGCTTTCAGATCGCGGCTCCATTTGATTTTCTCGTAGCGGACGAAATCGTCAATCTCTGCCTTGCCTCCCGCGCGGTGGTAACGATCCACTTCACCGTTGAAGTCTTCAATGAACGCTTTAACACGTGTTGCAAGGGCGCCCCGTTGGAAGCAGTAGGCCACGTCGTCCCTGCTTGTCGCGATGCCACGGCCATAGACCGAGAATAGCGCTTTGCCTTCGCCCGGTTGCGCCGCCTTGGCCTGTCTGCTGCCGATAGGTGCGAATCCCGCGAACTCGCCCCCATTCTCCAGGACAAGCCATACGTTGTTGTCCTCCGGCTCCAACTTCTTCCACTTCACGCCGGAGAGCGCGCCTTTCTCATCCAGGAATGCGCACTTCTCTTCCCTGCGCCAATCTTCAGGCACGCGGTGGTATCTGATGACTGTTTCCCTGTGCTTGACCTGCCGGAGCGCAACGGTAATGCCCACGCCGACCTGGATGCCAAAGACGTTGTGTGTCGTGCCGCTGAGCTTGGGGTTATGGCGCACGTTGCCGTGCAGGTCCAGGTGGTAGATGCGGCTGAAGTCTTCCGCCAGCCTTTTCCGCATGCCGTCGAATGAAATCTGGTCCACAAAACTATTGTTGGAGACGAAACAGACAATGCCGTTGCGCGGTAGAAGACGGTCTACCGCCCAGCGGAAGAATTTGACGTACATGTCCGAGAGCGCATTCTTGTTCGTGGCCCTAGAGTCCTTTGCGTAGCTCTCCTTGATGCGCCGGTCAATCACCACGTACTTCCGGTTCTTATTATTGTCGTTCTCATTGACTTGGTGCGCATTGTATGGCGGGTTGCCGATGACAACGGTGATCTTGGCCTGTTTCTGCCGTTCAACGCGCCTCGTGTTCGTCTCGGTCATGAAGGCGAACTGGCCCTGGGGGTGCTCAGCCATTTCCAACGTGTCTACGAAGCACAGCCCCTCGAAGGGCTCGTATTGCCCGGTCAGTTCGTAGTACGTGTGCTCGATATTCAGAGCGGCTATGTAGTACGGCATCAGCATGACTTCGTTGGCGAAGAGCTGCTCCCTGTACATCCGCGGCAAGTCCTTCTTCGGTATCCGCCGCATCAGGTTGGCGATGAAGTTCCCCGTCCCCGTGCAAGGGTCCAGGATGTTCACGCCAGGCGCGCCCAGCGGCAGGCCAAACTCCTTGTCGAGCAGTTCTGCGACGCTGGCGCACATAAAGTCCACAATCGGCTGGGGCGTGTAGACAATCCCGTGTGTGTCGGCCACCTTGACGCAGTAGCCCTGGAAGAAGCGTTCGTACACGGTGTTGATGAAGTGCTGCTTCTCGGTGAATTCGCCGGTCGTCCGGGCCGCTTCCTCAATGGCCCGGTAGAAGGGGTCCAACTGGCGCATGAACTCGGCGCGGTTGAATGTGTGGCTGGCCAGTGCTTCAATGAGTTTCTCGACTTCCACGGCAACGGCGTTGCGGCGTGTGAACTCGGGGTTGTTGAAGATCGTGCGGAAGAGGCGCTCAGTGAGGAGGTGCTGCACGAGCATCTCGTCCACGACAGCGCGGCTCAGGTTCGGATTGATGGAGCTCTGGCACAGCGCGAAAAAGCCGCCAAAGGCCTCGGCGAACTTGCGGTCGTCAACGTGGGCTTTTTCGATCAGGTGGGCCAGGCCGCGCGCCAGTTCCGGCACGCGCGTCTTGAACTCCTCCACCGCGTGATCGAAACGCTCGATCTCCGGTTCGGCGTAACTGTAGAAATGGTTGAGCAGAGCGGCGAGTTGCTGCGGGTCCCGCAACTCCACGCGCATCACTTCGAGCTTGTTCTGGTACAGGACCGCGGTCTTGGTGTCTTCGAAAATCGTGTTGCTGAGCGGGTAGCCCTTGGCCTTCTTCTTGGCGATCTCCTTGTCCAGCGCGTCGCCGGTGTCCTTGGCTTCCCAATAGCCGCGCGGCAGGCTGTTGCCGTCGCGCACCGTGCCGTCAGGCCGCAGGGCGGCGTGGCCTTTGCCGCCGGGGGTCGTCAGTTCCGAGATGAATGACCAGCCGTGGACCTTGGCCGTGTCCTCCAGGAGATTCTGGAACGCCGGGCGCAGACCGAGTTCGTAAGTGACGTGCTCGCCCGAAAGTTGCTTGAGCCTCTCATAGTAGCGCTGTATCGCCCTGTGTGTGGGCTTGATGACGACAGCCTGGGCCATGGGCGAACGCTCCTATGTACGCGGACGCGAGGCATTCTAACGCCAGGCGCCGCAGCGCAAGGGCGGATTTTGGAATGCGGCGCCCAGTTCTGGGGACCAACACGAGGGGGTTGAGGGGGTTGGGACAAAGATGCAATTCTGGGTGGAGGCATTGAGGCAGGAGGTGTAGGAAACTAAGGCCAGTCGTCTGTCTACGTGTGGGTGTGGCGGCCCAGGAGACTGTGGGACTGATTGCCCCATTGCCCAAAGAAATCTTGAAACTCTTCAGTGAATGCAACGCTTTGTACAGCAAGCTGTTACAGCAGAACCATTCATATTTTTTGAAATCTGCTCTTGACAATGATGAGCCGCACTCGTATTATACTATAGGGGAAGTTGTTTTTGGAAGGGGTGGTCTGGAGCGACGGTTTGAACTGGAACCACAGAGACACAGAGGCACAGAGGCACAGAGAACGGCGGCATTTATGCTTTTACAAGATAAGGAATCAAGAGCCCTTTCTCTGTGTCTCTGTGTCTCTGCGGTGAGCACCCCGCCGATTTCCGAGCAGGGGCTGGTAATATCCGAGCGGGGCCTAGTAAAATCCGAGTGGAACCTGGTAAAATCCGAGCGAAGTCCGGTGATTT
>JBEKKG010000543.1:0-5592 GCA_050010835.1 Planctomycetota bacterium | reverse complement strand
GCGCGCATACATTTCGACAGCGCTGAGGTTGCCGCGCCCGTGGCGCAAGTCCATCCGCTGGACTGCGTCGAACCTGCCAGGGTCCAGACGGCCCCACCCGCCATCCTTGTTTATGACCCGCCCAATCCGCCCGCGCGCGGCCCACCCCTCTGATTTTGGATTCTAGATTTTGGATTTTGGATTGTCCAGAGGGGGTTCGCGCACTTGGGTGCGGCTATTCGGTTTCAAGAACGAGCATTTTTGAGGAGCAATAATCATGGCTGAGAGTTCGATGTTACCTGTTGCCCCGCCGCTTGGCGGCAGCAGGTCGCTGCCGAAGGTGCTTGCCGAAGGGCTGCTGGTGTTCGCACTGCTCATCGGCTCTTTCGGCAGCCTGGCGTACGGTTTTTACCATCGCTGGGAATGGTACAGCGTTACATACAACACGCTGGCTGCCTCGCGCTCTGCCGGCGTGGCTGAGACGGTGTTGACAAAGCTTGGTTCTTTGAAGGACAAGAAGTTCGACACGGAAGCGCAGTTCCTCGACCAACTCCGCAAGGTTCTTGATACGCCTGAGCTAGCGGGCGCCCATGAGCTGCTGCTGAAGAATTGCCACTTTGAGAGCCGCTGGCCCAGCCTGGCATGTTTCCTGGCCATAGTGGGCCTCTTCATAACGTACCTTTCGGTGCTGCGCGGCTTTTTCGGCAAGTCCAACGGGCGGCTGGTCTTCGGCTTCTGGCTGATTTCCATGCTGGGGGCCTACTTCTTCTTCCTTTTCCACAACAACAAATACCCGATGGGCATTGACTTGGCGGGCGGCACTGAGCTGATCTATCGTCTGGACTACTCACAGACAGACCGCAACATCGAGGCGGTCGAAAAGCAGCTTAAGGAGGCCAAGGCCAAAGACCCCAATTCCGATCAGACTCGTGAGCTGAATCGCCAGAAGGAGACGCTCGATTCGGCCAAGAAGTCGGCTCCCGACAAGGCCGCGGAAGTAGTGCGCCGGCGCGTGGACCCCACTGGCACCAAGGGCATTCCCGTGACGACGCTGGGCAACGACAAGGAGCGGCTGCGCATCCAACTGCCGCGGGCGACGGAGGAGGAAGTCAAGCGCATCAAGACGGCCATCGAGACCCAAGGGCGGCTGACATTCCATATCGTGGCCGATGAAGAGCAGACCATTCGAGAGACGGAAAAGAGCAAGGACCACATCTACACGAACCCCGCCACCAAGGAAGAGTACGAGCTGAAAATCATCAAGAGCCCTAAGCAATTCAGCGAAAAAGAAGAGTACAATGAGGAGAAGATCGTCATCAGGCGCGTGCCCGGCATGGACGGCTCCAAGGTCACGCTGGCCATGGCCCGGCGCAGCACTGAGGCGGTCGGTTGGGAGATCGGCGTGCGCTTCAGCGCGCAGGGCCAGGTGGACTTCGGCAACCTGACCCAACAGAACGTGAAAAAGCGCATGGCCATCATGCTGGACGGCGTGGTCCACTCCGCGCCCACCATCCAGGAGGCCATTCACGGCGAGTGCCGCATCAGCGGCCGCTTTGACGAACAGGAGGCCGAGAAACTGGCCGGCGTGCTGACCGCCGGCTCGCTGCCCGCGGAAGTGAAGTCCGAGAATGAGTTCACTGTGGGCCCGACGCTGGGCGCTGAGCAGATCGTCAGCGGCATGCGGGCCACGGTCATCGGCACGGCGGCGGTCGTGTCCTTCATGCTCATCTACTACCGCATGTCCGGCGCCATCGCCAGTTTGTGCACGATGCTGACCGTCATCATGCTGCTGGGGGCGATGGGCTTCTTCAAGGCCACGCTGACCCTGCCGGGCATCGCCGGCATCGTGCTGACACTGGGCATGTCGGTGGACGCGAACGTGCTGATCCTGGAGCGCATCCGCGAGGAAATGCAGCGTGGGCGGCCCATCCGCCTGGCCGTTTCGCACGGCTTCGAACGCGCTTTCCTGACCATCATTGACTGCCACGTCACGACCATCATTTCAGGCGTGGTGCTGTACTATCTGGGCACCGGCCCGGTGCGCGGCTTCGCGGTGTCCCTGACCCTGGGCATTCTCATTACCTTGTTCTGCAACCTCTGGCTGAACTGGATCATCACGGAATGGCTGGTCGGCCGCGAGGCGCTGGCCAAGCTGAACATGATGCAGTTCTTCAAGGCCACCAAGATTGACTTCATGGGCTGGCAGCGCTTCTGGATCACGACCACCGTCTCCTTAGCCATCATTTCCTTCATCACTTTTCTGGTCCTCAAGGACAACCTCTACGACGTGGACTTCAAGGGCGGCACGCTCGTCCAGTTCAATTTCGCTCCCGACAAGCCACAGGACTTCGAGACGGTGAAGAAGAAGATCGAGGGCGAGGTGACGAAGGGCGTCGTGGATAAGCGCGCCAAGGACTTTCTGGCCGAACTGGAAGCACAAGTGCAAAACGCGCGGCCTGAAGTCGTGCTCAGCGCCGGAGCACAAAGCGGTGAGTTGCAGAAAAAGCGCATCGAGGAGATCAAGAACAGCATGAAGACTTTCTCCCTCTCGCCGCAGCCCTTCGGGAGCCCGGAACAGGGCCGGTACAGGAGTTTCAGGATTACCACCAGCGCCACCGATCCGGGCGTCATCGCACAGCTAGAGAAGGAACTCGTCGAAGATTTCAAGAGCGAAATCGAGCCGCCCCCGGTTGCCCGGGAAGGCAATATGCTCAAGATCCGCTTCAGCAAGGCCCTTGGCCTCACGGAGAAGGAAGCCGTGGAGCGGGTCCTGGGTGCTGTCAGCACCGCGGCCAACGACCTCCTGTACTTGGACATCAAGGAGCCGTTGAAGGCGCTGCAGGCCAATGCCAAGGCGGAAACTGAGGGCAATTACATCACAGTCGAATTGTCGCCTCTGCCACCGGACCCAAAGGTGGCCCAGAAGGTGGAGGACGCCCTGGGCTCGGTCAAGATCGAAGGCCGGACCGGCGGCGCGATCAGCTTCAAGAGCAGTTTCGGCTCGCAGGTGGCCGGCGAGATGTGGCTGGGGGCCTTGATTGCGCTGATCGTCGCCAACATCGGCGTCTTCATCTACCTGTGGTTCCGCTTCGAGTTTTCGGGCGCCTGGGGCTTTGGGGCCATCGTGGCCCTGATCCATGACACGCTCATCGCCCTGGGCGGCCTGATCGCGGCCAACCTCGCGGGTTACCAGTTGCTGATTGATCTCAACGTCGTGGCCGCGCTGCTGACCATCATCGGCTACAGCGTGAACGACACCATCGTCGTCTTCGACCGCATCCGCGAGGTGAAAGGCGCGCATCCCACGCGGCCCTATGAGGAAATCGTCAATGAGGCCGTGAATGCCACGCTCAGCCGCACGATCCTCACCAGCCTGACCGTATGGCTGGCCGATCTCAGCCTGCTGATCTTTGGCGGACCGACTATCCGCGGCCTGGCCTGGACGCTGCTGGTGGGCTTCACCATAGGGACCTACAGCTCCATCTTTATCGCTTCGCCACTGATGGTCTGGTGGTATCGGCGCTTCGGCGGCGGGCAGGCCCCGGTGCCCGTGGGCAAAGCGAAGCAACCCAACGCAGACCAGATGGCGGAGGGGGCGGAGGTATAATGCGAGGGGCGAGGGGCTAGGGGGAAGTGGCGAGTGGCAAGTGAAATGCCCGCGCGCGTGTTGTGGCATGTCACTTGTCTCAAGGTCTGGCCGCAGTTAACGTCTAGCTTTAGGGTAGCCGGTTCCTCGTTGTAGTTTGCGCCCGCGCGGGCGCCTGGATTGAAACGAAACATGCCAAAAGAGAGCCTTTGGGATCTGGTCAGCCGGACGATGAGTACGGCCGGGAGCATTGAGAAGTTTGTCTTTGTCCTGTTGATTGCCTTCTCGGTTGCTTCCTGGGCCATCATTTTTATGAAGCTGTGCACGCTGTATGTCACCCACCGGAACAGCGCCCGGTTTCTCACGCTCTTCGGCAGCGCCGACAGTCTGGGGGCGGTGTTGACGGCCGAGCACTCGGTGGGGCCCTCGCCGCTCATGGCGGTCTTCAAGGCAGCGCTCAGGACCCTGGAGACCCGGCCGCTGGCGTCCAACACCGGCAACGGGCGGCGCACCGGCGGCGACCCGCGCCAGATCTCCTTGCGACCCGAAAGCGCCCCCGCGGAAATGGCGGTGCTGGGGATGCAGCAGGTTGAGCAGGCGGAGTTCACGCACCTGCAGTTCGGCCTGGGGTTTCTGGCCACTATCGGCAGCACCTCGCCGTTCATCGGGCTGTTCGGTACGGTGTGGGGCATTATGAACACGTTCCGCGCACTGGATGTCAACAAATCCGCCAGCCTGGCGGTCGTGGGGCCGGGGCTTTCCTCGGCCCTGATCGCCACCGCCGCCGGCCTGGCCGTGGCCATTCCCGCGGTCATGGCCTACAATTGGTTCGTGGCGCGCATCGGCAACCTGCAGGACCAGGCAGATGGATTCGTAGAACGGATGGATGTGCTTATCCGCGCGGGGGGCATCCCAAGTGGGCAAGCTGCGCCACAGTTCGCCAATGCCGGCGCCGCCGCCGCTCCGCCGCCGCAAGTTTCCCAGCCGCCAGGGAACGCGCGCCCCTCTGGGGAGAGCGGAACGCAGCCATGAGGCCACGACCAAGGAAAGGGGATTGAAAATTGGCGAATTGCCCGGCAACGCGCCGCGTCCAATTTGAAATGTTAAATTTTCAATTTTCATTTTTCAATAAGGCACAGCCATGAGCATGGGACCGGGAGCCGCATTGGGCCGCAAGAGCAAGCACCGCGGCCTGATGTCCGAAATCAACGTCACGCCGCTGGTAGACGTCATGCTGGTCCTGGTGGTGATCTTCATGATTACCGCGCCCACGTTGAAAGAGAGCATTGACGTGGACCTGCCGAAAGTCGGCGGGGCGCTGGGCACCAGTCGTGGCAGCACCCCTTTTACCGTGGGGATTGACGAAAAAGGATACGTGCATGCCGCGGGCACTTTCATGAAGCCTGCCGAGGTGCCCGGCGGGCTGCCACCGCTGCTCAAAGGCCACGAGAAGGAAGTCGTGACGCTAAAGGCCCACCGCAGCCTGCACTACGATTCGGTGGTCAAGGTGATCGCTGTCATGCGCGGCGCCGGCGTTACGGCCATAAGCATCGCCGTGGACAGGGAGTAGTCCGCCGGTTGCCTTGGGCTAACTGCAACAGAATTGCAAATTAGGAATTGAAAATTAAAAATGTGGACAGCGCGCGTAGGCGGACGCCTTTCAATTTGCAATTTTCAGTTTTCAATTCTGTTTCTTTCTGTCCACGTCTCCTCTCGCCAGCGACGCCAGGATCCCAAGCAGGCACAGCACTGCCAATATGGGGAAGGCCGTCTGCATGCAGGCCAGGAACTGCGGATAGACCGCCGGTCTCATGCGCTCATGGCCAAGGTGCCACGCCAGAATCAACATCAGCACATCCATGCTCAGCACATGCCCCACCAGCCGCATGGTGCTCAGGATCGCCGACGCCACGCTGTAAACCGGCTTCTCCACCGAACTCATCACCGCGTTCGTGTTCGGCGCGGAGAAGAACGCGAAGCCCAGCCCCAGCGCCACCAGGCAGGCAGCCACATACCCCAGAGGCGTG
>JBEKKG010000542.1:0-5606 GCA_050010835.1 Planctomycetota bacterium | reverse complement strand
TCCTTGATGATCGGACCGCCATGGCTGTGTTCCGTTCTCCCGGCGGTTCCCTTACTAAAGCTCAAGCCAGATTCGAAGCTGAACACCCACAAGAATGGCTGCCCGCAGTCTTAGATGCCGAAAGGATTCTCGCGGCACTTAGTCCAGACGTTTTGCGCTCCTTCACAACTGATCAGCTTGGTGCAGTCCAGGCATTGCGGGATCGAGTCAATCTGGTACTGCTCGACCGTGATCTGGACGATGCGCACCCTTTCCGGCACGGGTAGTTCAAGCACGGCTTGTCTCATGGCGATTCCTCCTTGCCAGCCTATACATTATACCGCGCGCGGGCGAAATCCAAGCCTCAAGTCTCAAAGCCCAGCCGCTTCATCTGCTCAGCGACCTTCGTTTTGACGGCGGCATCCATAGCGGTGTAATCCGGCCATGCGCGCGTGAAGCCTTCCTCTTTCCACTTCTTGGTGGCGTCAATGCCCAGCTTGCCTGTCCAGGCGTAATGCTGGCTGGCATGGTCCAGGACGTCCGTGGGACCCGTGGCGATTTCCAGATCGCGTGAGAAGTCGCAGTTGGCGCCGGCGTGGAAGAGCACCTCGTCCCGGTCGTGTACGTTCACGTGTTCGTCCACAATAATGAGGATCTTCGTGAGCATCAACTGGTTGAGGCCCCAGAGGGCGTGCATCACTTTGCGGGCATGCTGCGGATAGCTCTTCCTGATGGCGAAGAACGCGCAATTGTGGAACACGCCGAATTCAGGGAAGCTGTAATCCACAATCTCCGGCAACATGAACCGGAGCAGCGGCAGGAAAAGCCGTTCGGTCGCTTTGCCGAGGAAAGTGTCTTCCATCGGCGGCCTGCCGACCACGATGGTCTGGTAAATCGGGGCCTGGCGGTGCGTGAGGGCCGTGAGGTGGAAGACCGGGTAATCGTCGGGCAGCGAATAGAAGCCGGTGTGGTCGCCAAAGGGGCCTTCGCGGCGGCGCTCGCCGGGCTGCACGCAGCCTTCCAGGACTATTTCGGCCTGGGCGGGCACGTGCAGGCTGGGCTGCGACACGCAGGGGACCATCTCCACGGGCTGCTTGCGAATGAAGCCGGCCAAGAGCATCTCATCCATTCCGGGCGGCAGGGGTGCCGTGGCGCTGTAGACTACGGCCGGATCGCCGCCGATGGCGACGGCCACGGGCATGGGCTGGTTGAGCTTCTCCCATTCGCGGTAATGGCGCGCGCCGTCATGGTGCAGATGCCAGTGCAGGCCCGCGGTGTGACCATCGAAAATCTGCATGCGGTACATGCCGCAGTTCGGCTGTCCCTGCGGAGAGCGGGTGAAGACGTTGGTCAGAGTCAGGTAGCGGCCGCCGTCCTGCGGCCAGCAGACCAGGGCCGGCAGGCTGGCCAGGTCCGCCTTGTCGCCTTGCAGTACAATCTCCTGGCAAGGCCCGCTCTTGACCAGGCGCGGCGGAAAGTCCCCGACCTTGCAGGCCAAGGAGACCATCATGCTGATCTTCCCGGCCAAAGAGTCCGGCGGCCGCCGGCGCAGTTGATCCAGAAGCTGCTCGATGTCCTGGCCGAGCTGGTTCAGATCCGCCACTCCCAGCGCGAGCGCGGTGCGCTCCGGCGTGCCGAAAAGGTTGATAGCCACGGGCATGCCGGAACCTTCCACGGCTTCGAAAAGCAGCGCCGGACCTTGGCGCTTGACCGTGCGGTCGGCCCATTCGGTGATCTCGAGGACGGGGGAGACCTGCTCCTTTATGCGCAGGAGTTGCCCGCGCGTTTCAAGCGCCTCCAGGAAATGCCGTAGATTTTCAAAGGGCATGGTTCGGGGCTCGGGGTTCGGGGCTCGGGGTTCGAGTTTCGGATTTCGGATTTCGAGTTTCCGACCCCTATTCCTCTTCCACCATCTGGTCGTAGAAGGCCGTGTAATCATCCGGATTCTTGCCATCGCGCATCTTAATGGCCGCACGAGGGTGCTGATTCAACTGCCCCGTGATCATGTAGGGGATGGAGTAGCCCCAGTCCATCTTCTGGCGCAGCGGCACGAAAAGCTCCTGCACGCACTGCAAGACGGGACGCAAGTGGAACTTGGGGTTCTTCAGAAAACCGAGCAGGAGCTCGAGCGCACAGTTGCCGGCGCCGCGGCCCAGGCCGTGTATGGTGCAGTCCAGCCAGGTGGCGCCCACAATCAGCGCCTCGATGGTGTTGGCGTAAGCGAGCTGCTGGTTGTTGTGGGTGTGGATGCCGATGTTCTTGCCCGTGCCTTCCACGGCTTTCAGGAATTTGTGTGTCAGGTCACGGATTTGTTCTGAGTACATCGAGCCGAAGCTGTCCACGATGTACAGCGTGTCCACCGGGCTGCGCGCCACGACCTTCAGCGCGTCCGTGAGTTCGCGGTCCTGGACCGTCGAGACCGCCATCAGGTTGAGCGTGGTCTCGTAGCCCTTGTCGTGGGCGTCTTTGATCATGTCAATGGCCGTGGGAATCTGGCCCACGTAAGCCGCCACGCGGATGCAGTTGAGGACGCTCTTCTCCTTGGGCAGGATGTCGGTGTGGTAGTCGGTGCGCTCGGCGTCCGCCATCGCGCTCAGTTTCAAGGGGGTGGGATTGTCGCCCACGACGCGCCGTATGTCGTCCTCATTGCAGAACTTCCACGGCCCGAACTCCGCGGGTGCGAACACTTTCTTGTCCGCCTTATACCCCAGCTCCATGTAGTCCACGCCGGCGGCGACACAAGTCTCATAGATGCGCCGCACAAACTTGTCCTCGAAGTGGTGGCTGTTCATCAGCCCGCCGTCCCGGACCGTGCAGTCCAGGATCTTGATCTGGGGGCGGTAGGTCACCCAGGAGTCCACATCCGGTTTTGCCGCAGCCGGGCTGCCGCTGTTTGTTTGAGCCACGCTTGCTTACCTCATCCCTGGACAATGTCCCCCGCCTGCTCCGCTTCCAGGCGCACGGGCAAAATAGCATATTAGTGTGCGTCCCAAAAGCAAATGAGGCCCGAGGCATTAGGCTTGAGGCATTGCGTGTGTTATTCAATCGAAAATCGAAAATCAAAAATCGAAAATTCCCTATTCTGCGTCCGCCCGCGCCTGCATCTCCAACCGCACTGCCTCCTCAAGCCCGAAACGGATCTGGTGCGGTTTGGTCGCCACGTCGTTGAGTACCACCTGTTCAACGGCATCGCCGTCAACCGTGATGCCGTTGGGGCTGAGGTTCTTGATCTCGATAGAGCGCAAGTTGTACATGGTGATCTGGAAATGCACGGCGCTGACTGTCATCGCGGATTCGTCCGTTTCGCGTTCCTCAGGGGTCTGCGCGCGGTATCTCTCTGTCCGCTTCAGCGAAAAATCGGCCTTGCGGCTGCGGCCGATCGTCAACGTCTTGCCGTAGCGCAACGGGAACGCTTCGCCCGCGAAATGCCCTGCTATGCCGACCAGTGTGGGTATCCGTTGCATGGTTCAGGTAAGGGCGCGTCCTCGATAACGTGCGGCTCGTGGCGTGGGAGGGTTCTCGCGGCCCGCCTTTTCGCGGGCGGGGTGGCCCGCGCCACGGTCACTTTCCACCGAACTTGGCCCCCGCGTTCTCGGGCGTCCCAATGCCAATGTCAGGTCCGGGGAAGTCCTGGATCTTCATGTCCTCCCGCTCGATGATCTGGAGTGCGATCTTAATCCGCTCGTCATCGCGCAAAGGAATGTTGGCAGGAGGCATTTCGATCACGATGCCGTGGGCGGCGCCGAGCCTCATCAGGTCTTCTTTCTCCTCCTCGGCAATCTTCTCGTCCGGCGGCTTATCGGTGATGTAGATGGCCTGGTCCACCACGTCGGCGTAGGTGTCGGTAAGCTGGGTGAACCATTTGAGCGCCGTGCCGGCGTCCATGTCCTGCACGCGCAGGGTGAGCGACGGGTCAGTCTTTCGCACTTCGGTCGCGAGGATGATGTTCAGGCCGGTCAGGGACACCAGCATGGCACAGGCTTCCGAGAGCTTGGTATCCACCAGCTCAAAGGAGACCTTCTTGTGCACCTGCCGCCACATGCGCTCTTCCCATGATTCCGCGCGAGCGCTGCCTGACAAGACGAGCGTGAGAAACGCAACAACCGGCAAGCAAACCCGCAGCATGGCCCGGTCCTCCTGAGTGCTGGCCCCAGAATACCCCATTTCCTTGACGGCTCAAAGCACAAAATGCGGCAGAATTTCCGCTGGGGGCCTTGCCTTCAAGCATGGCATGTTGTATTCTGGAATCGGAGCGTAGAGGAAGGAAAGCCAGAGATGAGTTTCGTTGGTGTGAGCCTTGACCTGCTATCCGTGCTGTTGCTTGCCAACAGCCGGCTCGCTCACGGCCCCACCCAGACGTAGAACCAAGAGCAGAACCATAAGGGAGTGGCCAGGGGCGAGCCGGAAAGGTTCGCCTTTTTTGTTTTCGTGCGCAAGGAGGCCGGGAGACGACCAGATCAACGACGCGGTAGCCCAATTGGCAGCGGCGCCTGCCTCAAGAGCAGGTCAGTGTGGGTCCGAATCCCACCCGCGTCACGATTCGAGAGCAGCGCCACGGTAGCCCAATCGGCAGCGGCACACGCCTTAGAAGCGTGAAGGTGTGGGTTCGAATCCCACCCGTGGCACCATTTCGAGATGAAAGTTGCGCCGGGATGCTTTATCCTGTGTCGCTCCTGGCGCCAAGACAAGCGTTGCAGAACCCGGTGACAAAGGACGGAGGAGACATGTCTTCAGCGAAATACAACCCGGCGGAAGTCGAAGCCAAGTGGCAGCAGTACTGGGAGCGGGAGAAGGTCTTCCGCACGCCCAACCCGGGTGAGCCGGGCTTCGATGCGCGCAAGCCCAAGTTCTACGTCCTGGACATGTTCCCCTACCCCAGCGGCGCGGGCCTGCACGTGGGCCATCCGGAGGGCTACACCGCCACGGACATCCTGGCCCGCTGGAAGAGGATGTGCGGCTGCAACGTGCTGCACCCGATGGGTTGGGACGCCTTCGGCCTGCCGGCGGAGCAGTACGCAGTGCAAAAGGGCGTGCATCCGGCGATCACCACGCGCGAGAACATCGTCAACATCAAGCGCCAGATTCAGAGCCTGGGCTTCAGTTACGATTGGGACCGCGAGATTGACACCACCGACCCCAAGTACTACCGCTGGACGCAGTGGATCTTCCAGCAGCTCTACAAGAAGGGGCTGGCTTATGTCGCCGAAGTGCCCGTCTGGTGGTGCGCGGGCCTGGGCACCGTGCTGGCCAACGAGGAAGTGACCGACGGCAAGAGCGAGCGCGGCGACTTCCCCTGCGAGCGCCGCCCGCTGCGCCAGTGGATGCTGAAGATCACGGCCTATGCCGAGCGGCTCCTGGCAGACCTGGAGGAGTTGGATTGGCCGGAGTCCATCAAGATTCAGCAGCGCAACTGGATTGGCCGCAGCGAAGGTGCGGAGGTTGATTTCGAGATTGTCTGTCCGAGCCGCGACCGTAAGGGAGCGGAACCGCTTGCTGACGCGCGCGGCTCTGAATCTAAGATTCGCGTGTTCACCACCCGCCCGGACACGCTTTTCGGCGCGACGTACATGGTCCTGGCGCCGGAACATCCACTGGTGCAGGCAATCACCACGCCCGCACAGGAGGCC
>JBEKKG010000541.1:0-5606 GCA_050010835.1 Planctomycetota bacterium | reverse complement strand
CCGCTGGCCTGGTAGAAGCGCAGCAGGCCCGTCAGTCCGCCCAGCACCCGGGGATGCGGGAAGACCAGCTTGAGGAAGAACGCGCGCAAGCACCGTCCCGCGACGCCCGGCGGCTGTGCTTGGACCACCAGTTCGCGCGCCGGCTCGATAATGGCCCCGTACGGCACGCCGCTGGGGCAGGCGCTTTCGCAGGCGCGGCAGCCCAGGCACAGGTCCAGGTGCCGCGTGACGTTCCGCACCAAGTTCAGCCTGCCGGCGGTGAAGGCCCGCATGATGTATAGCCGTCCGCGCGGCGAGTCGTTCTCGTTGGCGTTTTCGCGGTAAGTCGGGCAGACGCTCAAGCATAGCCCGCAATGGATGCAGGTGCGGAGCAGCGGGACAGGCAGCAGTTCCATGTCCGGTAGGCTACAGCCCCTTGAGCACCACGTAAACAGCGAACTCGCCGGGCGTGGGCACGTCCAGCGTCTCCGCGGCAGCCGTGCCTTCCCAAACGGGCTTGCCGTAGAAGTCCCGCGGGTCCAGCAACCGCACCTTGTCGCCAGCTTTGAGGAACTGCGCCATCTGCACCGGCACCTGCGGCACGTGCGCAAAGTTGCAAACCGCCACGTGCGCGCGGCCGGGATCGTACTTATTGGGCAGGAAGACTGTGCGCGGTTCGGCGGGCCGCTTGTCATTCTTGCCGATAATCACGTTGCCTTCGTTGACCGCCTTCTTGTACTTCGTGATCTGGAGTTCGCTGTTGACGATGACGTTGTCGCGGACCTCGCAGTCCTCGTTTTCAGGGGCATCATAGCCGATCCTCATGGGCACGCCGTAAAGGCAGTTGCGGCGCGAGACGATATTGTGGCTGGGCCTGCCCCCGCCGATCAGGAACGGGCCTTTGTCGTAGACGATGTTTTCCTCGGCCACATAGTTGTCCACGTAAGCGTTCTTCGAACCGTAGGCGTGCAAGGTATATGTGCCGTTGAACATGCTGGACAGGATGCAGTTGGAGACGGTCTTCACGCCCTCCCGGTTCTGCGTATAGATGCAGTGCCCGTGGCCGCGGTCCGTGGCCGCCCAGCCGTTATTGTAGATCAGGCAGCCGTAAACTTCGCTGTCTTTGGAGGCCTGCCACCAGCTCACGCCCTGGCAGTTGTCATGGATCACGAGGTTAATGAACTTACAGCCCTCGCCGGAGTACACGTTCAGTCCGCTCCAGGGGCGGTACTGTTGGATATCCGCTTCCAACGGCGCCTCCTTGGCCTTGGCGATCGGGCCGAGGACCTTATCGGGGCGCGGTTCGGAGGCGGTGATCTCCAGGTCCTGGAGCCACAGATATGTGGACGGCGCATTGACGGTCAGCCCGCCGTCAATCGTGGCCCGCTCACCCTTCGCCCCGCGGACGCAGATAGGGTGCTCGGCAGCCCCGGCCAGCTTGACCTCGAAGCCATAGCTTGGCTTGCCCTTGGTGAAAGGGAACTTATAGACGCCGCCGCCCAGCCAGAGCGTGTCGCCGGGCGCAACTTTGTTCCCGCCGCCTTGCAGCGCGAACCCCAGCTCCCAGGGCGCTTCCTTCGTGCCGGCGTTAGCGGGCTTGCCGTCCGGCGTCACGAACCACTCGGCGGCAGAGGCGCACGCGGCAGCAGAGACAACCCACACGACGGCGGCGCGGAACGGACACATAAGAGGTTTCCTCCCAAAGTCAGCGCAGGCAAGCAACCTATCTCTGAACAAGCGGAAGCAGGTGTCAGTCACCGCTGGAGCCTTTGAACCGCGCGTGTTTTCATCTCTGCCGTTCATGCAACTCCTTAAACTTTGGGCGAAATGAGGTGCGCATATCTCATTTACAGCTCGACAGATGCCCATCATTTTAACCTCATTTTAGCCTCATTTGGACGCTATTCGCATGCTGTTCCAGCGTTATTTACATGCCATGGGCACGCCATTTTTTGAAGCGCGGACAGACATGATTTTTCAACGCAGGTGAAGCAGAATGACACAGAAAGACTTATTACGACAGGATTTAAGTGTGTTTCCATTTGTCTTTCCTCTGTGCGCTGCGCACTGCTGGCAGTTCATTTCTTTGAAAGGCGCGAAGGTTCTTCAAACTGCCTCAGCCAAGTAAGGCTGTGATTCGCTCTCCCCGCGTCTCCGCGTCTGGGAGGTGCTTTGGTTGCGGCTCCGCCGCCCATGTGTCTCCGTTATTCTGCGGTGGCCCTTCAATCCAAAACCCAAAACCATGCGAGACCATCCCTTGGTCAAACGCATAACCCACTACAATACTATACGGCTGTGGCGCATCGTTGTCAAGAAAAAATCGAGAAGATCTTTGCGGACAGGTGGGACAGCCTTTCCAGGCTGTCCGGACAGGCTGGAAAGGCCGTCCTACCCCGGTGACGCAACAGCAGAGGAAACTGACTTTGGGGCCTTTCTCTTCACAGTGTCTTTGCGCCTCTGGGGTGAGCGCACAACCCCTGCGCGAACCGCTTCGCGTTCGGCCAGCGCGCGCAGGCCCCAGGTGATATTCTTGGCATTCTTCTTCTCTTCCCGGAGATAACACTGATACAGCCCTTCCAAGGTCTTGCAGCGCCGTTGGATTGCTGCTCGGGCGTGCCTACAGTGTTCCAAATCATCCATCTTGTCATATTGCTTGGGCATGTTCAATCCAAAACTCCGCTCTCCGGCCACCCGCTCATTCAGCACCGGCCAAGGCGAACTCGACTGCATGCGGCGCTTTGACCTGCTCGGAGGCGTCAAGCAGTTCCAACGAAACAAGGTGGCCACCGCAGTCGTAATCCAGAATCAGGCCCTCGCGGACCTCATCGCTCTCACAAACCCTCCCCGCGCGCAGGATAATGGACAGCGTGTCGGTCTCCCTGTCGTAGATGATTTTCATGGCCTTCTCCAGTACTTGCCCACCTTGCCGGTCTTGTAGGCAGTCACCACATGATATGCCGTTGCGGCCTCCTTGCCCCCTTCAGCCTCCTTCTCCTTGCCTGAAGCCCACCCGCCCCTTGTTAGGCTCTGCGGGCGGCGCCATAAGCTGGCGTATGGCGTCAAAGACGCTCCTGAACTGTATATCATACTTCTTCTCAATGTCTTCAATCTTGCGAAGGAGGAACTCATGGGATGCCAGCAAACGGCGCAGGCGCACAAACGAGCGCATGATCTCAATGTTTACTTGTACCGCGCGCTCACTGTTCAGCGCGCTGGACAACATGGCCACCCCTTGCTCAGTGAAAACATAAGGCAGGTATTTCCTGTGGCGGCCACGGCCAGCCTTTAAGGTCGCAGATTGCGATCTTAGAACTTGGCTTTCCTCTTTGGTGAGTTGAAACATGAAGTCTTCGGGAAAACGGCTAATGTTCCGCCGGACCTGTTCGTTGAGGCGCCTGACTGGCACAGCGTACAGATCCGCCAGGTCGCTGTCCAACATCACCTTGTGGCCTCTGATCAAAAGAATGGCACGCTCGATCCGCTCCACAGGCACTATGCTGCCGGACATTTGGCCCCCTCACTGCTGGTCCAAGAATATGTGGCAGTTCGGCCACCACTGCCAGGACTCTAACCCGCGAACGCTTATGTTTCAATGCCATTCCCCTCGCGCGCTCGCGGCAAAGGGAAAGAGAACATAAGGACACAGGGTTAAAAGTCCAGCGCAAGCCGAAATCCCAGATCAGCGAACCGGTTGCCAGGAGTGCGCCCGCCGCGGCGGGCCGCGCGGCATTGGTCCGGGTAATAATTCCAGCTACCGCCGCGCAACACACGGTCTCTTCCGCTGGCCGGACCTTTCGGGTCAACGGGCGGCGACTCCTGGTAATACTTGTCGTTAAACCAGTCAGCGCACCACTCCCAGACGTTCCCGTGCATGTCGTACAGACCCCAGGCATCCGGCTTCTTCTGCCCCACAGCGTTTGTGTGTCCCCCGGAGTTCTTATTGAACCAGGCGGCTTGCTCCAAATCCGAGTCCTTGTCTCCGGTGTTGTAGCGCGTTGTAGTGCCCGACCGGCAGGCGTATTCCCACTCCGCTTCCGTCGGCAAGCGCACGGTCTTCCCCGTTTTCTGGCCCAGCTTCTTGCAGAACTCCTGCGCGTCGAGCCATGACACTTGCTCTACCGGGTTCTTCGGACCCTTGAAGTTCGCAGGATTCGTGCCGATCACAGCCTCGTACTGCTCTTGCGTTACCACGTACTTCCCCATGTAGAATGGCTTGCTGAGCTTGACCTTGTGAGCGGGCTTCTCCTCCGGCGGGCCGTCGTTCGACCCCATCATGAAATCGCCCGCCGGGACTAGCACCATGTCCATCTTCACACCGCCGCCGAGGTCGAGCGCGGTCTCTTTAGGAAGCGCCGCGGGTTCAGGTTTCGGGCTTGGGGTTTCAGGTTGCACGGCGACGGGTGCACCGCCGCCAGCCAAGTCCAGGACGCACCGGAACCCGACATCAGAGCCCAGGTGATCAGGAACGTACCTGATGCGGTGGGCCGCGAGGCAACCGCCTGGGTTATTGAACCAGCAACCGCCGCGCAACACACGTTCTACGCCGTTGGCCGGGCCTTTCGGGTCAACGGGAGGAGAGTCAGCGTAGTACTTGTCGCTGAAGTAGTCCTGCACCCACTCCCACGCGTTGCCGTGCATGTCGTACAGTCCCCAGGCGTTTGGCTTCTTCTGCCCCACGGCGTTCATGTGCCCCACTGAGTTCTTGTTGAACCAAGCGGCCTGCTCGAGGTCCGAATCCTTGTCGCCAGTGTTGAACTTTGTCGTTGTCCCCGCCCGGCAGGCGTACTCCCACTCCGCTTCCGTTGGCAAGCACACGCTCTTCCCCGTTTTCTGACTCACCTTCTTGCAGAACTCCTGCGCGTCGAGCCATGACACATTCTCTACCGGGTTCTTCTGGCCATTGAAGCCCGAAGGATTCTTGCCAATCACAGCCTGATACTGCTCCTGCGTCACCACGTACTTCCCCATGTAGAACGGTTTGCTGATCTTCACCGCATGCACAGGCTCGGCGAGGCCCTTCTCTCCCATCATGAAGTCGCCCGCCGGCACCAACACCATGTCCATCTTCACGCCGCCGCCCAGGTCGAGCGACAGTTCCTTGGGCAAGGACTCCGCGTTCGCAACGACAGGCTCAACCTTGGCCGTGCCCGAATCGGGTTTCGCCGTTTCAGTGTTGGCGCTTGTTTCGGATTTCGAGCTTGGCGTTTCGGATGTGCCCTTCATTGCCAGCGCGGCGATGAGCACCAGCAAGCCCAACCCCGCTACGCCAGCCGCGATGTACTGCTTCCTGCCAAGTCGCGTGTGTCCACGTGCCCCTTCCGAGCCGCGCGCGTCAGCAAGCGGTCCGCTCCCTGACGGTCGCGGCTCGGATTTTCCGCGGGCTGCGTCCTTGCGCAAAAGAGTTGCATCCAGCGGCTCCAGCGGCACCGGTTCGGTCCTTTTCCGGACAACCGCGGCGCCAGGCTGGGCTGCTCTTGGCCTGCCCGCACCCTTGGCCTGCGCGCCTTTCCGCCGCAGCGCAACCGTCGTCAGCGCCGGATCCAGATTCACGCCGGAGGGCTGCTTGCCCTGGCTGGCCAGTTCCAGGTCCACGAGCAGTTCGCCGCAGTTCGCGTAGCGGTCGGCAG
>JBEKKG010000540.1:0-5613 GCA_050010835.1 Planctomycetota bacterium | reverse complement strand
CAACGACCCGAAGCTGCTCGACCTGGACATGCTCCAGACCGGCCACAGCGGCTATGACAGCCAGACCAACAACATCGAGTCCGTCCGCAAAGCCGTGGCGCACGAGCCGCGGCTCCCCGTGCTGGTGGGCGAGGTCAACTACGAGGGCATTCTTGGGCACGCCTGGCAGGACGTGCAGCGCCATTGTTTCTGGACAGCAATCCTGAACGGCGCCTGCGGGCACACTTATGGGGCCAACGGCATCTGGCAGGTGAACGAGCCGGGCAAGCCCTTCGGCCCCTCGCCCCACGGGCATTCCTGGGGCAACACGCCTTGGAACGAGGCCGCACAATTGCCGGGCTCACGGCAGGCGGGCCTGGGAGCCAAGCTCCTGCGCGGACTGCCTTGGCAACGCATGGAGCCGCACCCGGAATGGGTGGCCGAACCGTGGTCGCGCGAACGCCCGCGCGGGCTGCACGCCGCGGGAATCCTCGGCGAACTGCGCGTGATTTACAACCCCAACCAATGGAGCCCGCCGAAGCTGCCGGGCTTCGAGAAGGGCAGCGCCTACGCGCTGACGTACTTCGACCCCGCGACGGGGGAGCGCATCTCAGCGGGCGCGGTCCGTCCCGATGCAGAAGGCAACGTGGTCCCGCCGCAGGTGGAAGTCGTGCATGATTGGGTGTTGGTGCTGGAGCGGGTGCAGGGCTGATTTCTAAACACAGAGGACACAGAGGAACGCAGAGGGGATTTATAGGAAAGGATTTACTGTTGTTTCCAATGTTCTTTCCTCTGCGTTCCTCTGTGCCCTCTGTGTTGAATGAGTAGTAGGTTAACGGTCGTGGAGGCGGTTTCGTGCGGCGAGTGGAGACAGGCGATCCCGGCAAACTGGCCTACATAGAAGGCGGCGGCGGCATGGCGCTTTTTCTTGGACTGCCGTTCCTTGCCACTGGACCGGCCACAGTGTTCGCAGCGCTTACAGGGCATGTGAAGACTGATGGTGGCCAGCCCGGGGGGGTCGGCTTGGCCATCTTCTGGGCGCTGGCCGGGCTGTTTTTTGCCTGTTCCGGTGCGGCCTTTGCATTCGGGCGGCGGGGAGTGGTCTTCGACAAAAGCAAGCAGACTGTGAAGCGCTGGTACGGGCTGCTCATACCGATGTGGTCGCGCGTACACGAGATCAAGCAGTTCCGCGAAGTAAGCGTCAGCAAGGAAGTGCTTGCCAACCAGGACCACAACTCGAGCAACTTCATCTATCCCGTGCGTTTGACCGGGCCGAATGCAGGGCCGCTCGATCTCTGGCAGACCCGGGATGAACGGCAGGCGCTGAAACAGGCCGAGGAGGTCGCCCTGTTCATCAACCTCCACATGGCCAATGGGCTGGGCGGCGTCACGGTACGGCGCGAGGCCGGCACAGTGGATGAGCCTTTGCGCGAGAGGCTGAAACGCTTGGGTCAGGGTGCGGACATCCCGCCGCCGCCTTTGGGTCTGCGCACGGAGTTCTCCGCGCGTGGCAACGCGGTGCTCTTCACCATCCCTCCGCCAGGTTTCAAAACCGGGGATCTTGTGTCCATGGTCTGGATGGGCACTTTCGCTGGATTCGTGGCGCCTTGGTTCCTTTGGAGGATTCTGACGGGCAAGAACGTCGCAGTCGCATTGAAGCTTTTCTCCAGCGCCTTCATTGGTATCGTCTTCATCATGTCGCTGGCCCTAACCATCGTCCACGCTGTCTTGCGGCTCAAACGCCGCGCTGTGGTTGAGGTGGATTCCTACAGCCTGCGCGTAACCCTCCAGGGCGCGTTCTTCAGCAAGCACGTCGAGATCCCAGGCGAAGAGCTTGAGGAACTGCTGTTCGAGAAGCACCAAGGAGAATACTGCCTGACGGCCATGTCCAAGAAGTGGTCTGTGCGCTTCGGGCAAGGCTTGCCACGCCCGGAGTTGGAATGGATACGCGCCGTGGCGCTGAAAGCACTGGCGGCAGATTGAGCCGCTCGTGAACCGCCCTCCCCCTACCCCCTCCCGCAAGGGGAGGGGGAACAGAAAAGCCCCCTCCCCTTGCGGGAGGGGGTGGGGGGAGGGTCTGGTTGTAAAAGAATCAACTATCGTATCTTGGCGATGCCAGTCTTGTTCAGCTTGGCCGTGTAGAACAAGAGTTCATCTACTTGGTACAGGGTCGTCTTGTCCAGGAGGATGTACACCCGCACCGTGCGGGGTACGAGGCTCACGGTCGCATTGGTGAGCCCGATATCGGGGTTGCCCAAGGCCTTTTTGAAGTCGCCGCTGGTGTTGGCCAGCGCGGCGGTGAACGTGCCCTGCGTATACGGCTTGGGCACGCGCAAGCTGAAGGTGTTCTTGCCCGGGGCGGCCGTTCTGGGGGCCAGATAATTGCCGAACGCCTGCGCAGCCTTGCCATGCTTGTCCAAGGTGAAAACGCGGACGATCCCGCCTACAACCAAGGTCATCGTCTCGCTGCCGGGCGCGACGTTCTGAACCAGCGGCAGGATGCCCTGGATGCTGATGCTATCCTTGCCGGCTTTCGTAAAGTCAAGCTTGATGGACATGTTGGAGATAGTGGGGATCAGCACCGCGCCCGCAGGGCGTCCGTCAAACGGAGTGCTGTTGATGCCGTTCGGGTCGGTTCCCAACGCAATTTCCAGGTCGTTGGGGAAGCCGTCCCCATCGGAATCGTCCGACGGCTGTGCTATGTTGATAGCCACGACCTGCACGACACTGCCAGCGATGTTGCTGGCCGTCAACGAGACGTAGTAGATTCCGGCAGTGGTGGGCGTCCCACTGATTGTATTGCCGCTTGTGCTGAAGGTCAGGCCCGGAGGCAGTGACGTGGCATCTACACTAAGCGCGATCGGCGCCGTGCCGGTCGCGGTAACCGTGTAGACTTTGAACGGCTGGCCCACTATCCCGAAGGCGGTTAGCGGGCTGGTGATTTGCACTGAAGGCTGGATGGTGATGACCAGCGTCTTGGTGTCCGTGAAGGGGGACACGTTATTGGTCGCGGTGATGGCCAGGTTGTAGACCTGCGGTTGTGTCGGTGTGCCGCTTATTATCCCCGTCAGCGGAGCAATGCTGAGTCCCGCAGGCAAGGGCGAGGCCCCGAAGGTCATGGGCAAGCTGCCGAAGGCGGTGATCTGGTAACTGAATGGCACCCCGTCCTTGCCGATAGCACTGAGCAGGCTGGTTATTGAGGGTGAGGTCGGTTGCACGTTAATCACCAGGGTTTTCTGGTCATGGCCGATGTTGTTGGTGGCTATCAGCGAGACTTTGGCGACCCCTATCGTCGTGGGCGTGCCGCTGATCACAGCCCCGGATAGCGAGAGCCCTGGCGGAAGGTTCCCAGCCTGGAAAAAGATAGGCAGTGTCCCGGTCGCGGTGATCGTGTAGCTGAAAGGATTTCCTGGCGGGGCAATTTCCGTGAAATTATGCCCGGTGCTGTCGGTGATCACCGGCGGCGCGGGAGCTACAGTGAGCACCAAGGTCTTGGTGTCAGTGCCATATGGATTTGTGGCGGTCAAAACCACGTCGGTTACAGCAGGGCCCAGAGGCGTCCCCGAGATAACCGCGCCTTGCAGCGCCAGCCCCGGCGGAAGATTGCTCGCCCCAAAGGAAATGATCGCACTCCCGGTCGCGGTGAGGGTATAGGTGAACGGCGCGCCATCCGCAGCGAGTGCCGTCAAGGGGCTGGTTATGGAGGGTGGGGTCGGGTTAACGGTGATCGTAAGGTTCTTTTGATCCGAGCCCGCCAGGTTGGCAGCGGTTATAACCACGGTGAAGGTGCCTGGTCCAACTGGCGTCCCTGTGATGTTCGCACCATTGAGCGCCAGCCCATTGGGAAGGGGCGGGGCAGCGGAGAACGTAAAAGGCGGGGTGCCGGAGGCTGTAATGGTGTAGCTGAAGGGCTTGCCATCGTTCGCAGTGGCCGTCAGCAGACTGGTGATGGTGGGCGGGGCCGGCGCGACCGTGATCACCAGTGTTTTCTGATCCGGGGTGGTGAGGGGGGAGTTCGTGGCCGTCAGAATGACGTTAAACGACCCGATCTGGCCGCTTGGCGTCCCAGAAATCGTTGTCCCAGCCAAGCTCAAACCATTCGGCAACCCAGTGGCGGTGAAAGTTACCGGCGGAGTGCCTGTTGCCGTGATTGTGTAAGAGAACGGTATTCCGTCCACGGCGCTGGCCGTCAAGGGGCTGGTGATGATCGGCGGGGCTGGCGAGATATTGATCGTCAGCGTCGCCGTGTTCGGCAGGGGCGTTACATGGTTGGCCGCGGTCAGGGTCACCGTTGTAGTTCCCACCGCCGCCGGCAACGGTGTCCCGCTGATTATCGCCTGCACAATCCCCTGGCTGTTCATCGCGCTCGCCGATAGTGTGAGACCGGCCGGGAGCGGGGTGGCGTCAAGCACACCGATTGTCAGGGGCTGCGTGCCCGTGGCTTGGACCGTATAGGAGAACGGAACTCCCTCCACGCCGGTCGCCGTCAAGTCCGTGTTCGTAATCACTGGCGCAGTGGGATTTATGACGAGGACCAGCGTTGCCGTCGTCGCTGGAGTTCCGGGATTGGTTGGCGCTGTGGCCAGATTGGAAGCCGACAGGAGCACATTGAAAGTGCCGGCCTGGATCGGCCGGCCGGCAATCACCCCTGTGGTCTGGCCTGTAGTCGGGTCTGTTTTGTTTTGTATGCTCAGGAGTTGTGGAAGCGGCTGGCTGCTCAAGACCACTGAGAACTTGTCGCCGGCCGCAAGCGGGGCGGTGAAGGCGGGGCCAAAAGTTATCCTCCCTTGTGTGGTCCCGTCCGGAGCCGTGACGAGGTCGAAAGCCAGGACGGTGCTTGTCTGCCCCGCCGCCGCCCCCGAAAGCATGGTGATGGGCTTCTCGATCGCCACAAACGCTGTGGGCTCGTCCAGGTCCAAGGAACTGATCTGCGTTCCCGACAATACTTGGGTCACAGCGCCCACTTGTACAACCGAGATGGCGGAGTAGGAAATTGGCATGGTCCCGGTTGCCGTAATGGTATAGGTGAAAGGTGCGCCGTCAATGCCCAACGTATTCAGCGGGCTGGTGATGACAGGCGGGACAGGCAAGCTGATTGTCAGTTGCAGTGGCCGGGTGCCTGGGCCGATCCCATTGGTGGCGGTCAGCGTGACATTATATACTCCCGTTGTCCCCGCTGCCGGTGTGCCGCTGATCACCCCGGTGACAGTGTTCACGCTCAGCGTTGCCGCCAAGGCCGGCGGGAGGGTTGCATTGTAGCTCGTGGGGCCGTTGGTGGCAGTAATCGTGTAGCTGAACGGCACCCCCACCACGGCGGTGGCCTTGCCCGGGCTGGTGATTACCGGCGGGTCCAGCGGCTGAATTGTCAGGGTCATCGCCTTGGAGTTCAGGTCTGGGTTCACCAGCGTGCTCCGGCCGGCGGAATTGCTGGACTGGATCATTACCGGCCATACCGTCGAGGGAACAGTATCCGCCACGGTGGGCGTCCCCTTGATGGCCCCCGTGCCGGTGTTGATCACCAGATCGTTGGAGGGTGGAAGCCCCGGCGCATTGTAGGGCTGCAAGGCGATGGCAAAGGCGTCACTAACGGCCACGAGGTTATTGAAGGCCGAGTCAATTGTCACTGTGCCCGTG
>JBEKKG010000539.1:0-5630 GCA_050010835.1 Planctomycetota bacterium | reverse complement strand
TGTGCGGTTCCGGGGATGACGCGTCCCTCCAGCGCGGCGCCCGGACTGCCGGTGTTGTTCTTCCAGTAGAGCGCGTGATTCGTGCCGTCTGGATTGACGGTCCAGAGGCCCTGGCCGTCGCCGAAGTTGCGGTCCACGTACTCCCAGCGGTCGTACAGGATGCGCCCGTCTGGCATCAGCCGGCCGTGGCCTTCGTGCAGCGTGTTCTTGCCAATCTGCCGGATGTTGGCGCCGTCGGGGTCCATGCGGAACAGGTTGCCCATGATGTGCCGGTTGCACATGCAGTACTTCGGCTCGCGTGAGGACGTGAAGACGATGCTGTCGTCCGGGAGGTAGAGCGGATCAATGTCGAACACGCCGTGGGCCGCAGTCAGTTGTCTTAGCCCCGTGCCGTCACTGTTGATCTCGCAGACGTGGTAATCCTCCGTGATATCCTTGCGTATGGAGAGTATGATCTTGCGGCCGTCGAAATGGACGTCGGGGTCCCGCGCCAGGCCGCGCGCGGATTCCCAAAGCGTCTGCAACACGGCTGAGTGGCCGAAATCAATGGTCTTCAGCGCGCCGCCGCCCTGGAAGCTGCCCGTGTTGATTTCCCCGGTCTGGAACATGGTTTCCGTGTTGTGGTGGTCCGGCTTGTACTGGTTGCGCACCACAAAGAGAATGGGCTGGCCGCTGACCAGCGGATTGCCGATCAGCGCCTCTTTCTGCAACGCGGCGAAGTCCGCCCGAGCTTGCTGAAGGTCTTCAGCGCGCTGGGCGAGCAGGCCGTTCTCGGCCCTCTTCAGCCGCTCCAGGAACTCCGCTCCTCGGGGGTAGCCTGCGCCATAAGCCGCCATCAGGTCCTGGATTGCGGCCCGCAAGGACACGGCAGCGCTCTTGCCGGCCAGCGCGTCCTGAGAGTCCTTCTTTGCCGCATGGGGACTGGCGGCCCCGCCCGGAGCGACCTGTGCAGCGCCAGCCCCGGCGCAGCAGAGGCACAAAGCCAAGAAGGTCAATCTCCGACGGTGTTCCAGCATGCGCACCTCGTTTCCCCATATCAACTACGCCAGACAAGCGCTCTGAGCAAGCTTTTTTCAACGATCCAGGGAGACACAGACTGCCCATGATTTTTCCCTCCCTTGCCTCCTGTTATTTTGCTGTTCTCTGTGTCTCTGTGGTGAATGACTGATTTGCGAAATTGCGCTGCATCCTGGCCTTGTTACAATATACCCAGTGCGGATGTGGCGGAACTGGCAGACGCGCCAGACTTAGGATCTGGTCCCGCAAGGGTTGGGGGTTCGAGTCCCCCCGTCCGCACCAATTCAGAGTTGCGGCCGCTACAGTTACCATCGCCGCTTCGATCCGCGCCTTCGTCCCACAAGCCTATAGCCCGGACTACTGATACTTTGAAGCATGCCCTTACGATCTGGGAGAGGCCCGCCAGCGCGAAGGCGCGCATCACTCCTGCTTGGCTCCTGCGGGCAGCAGCTTTTTGAGCTCCGCGACGGTCTGGGCGGAACCCGGGTCGCTGGCCAGGTTCTTCAGTTCCTCGGGGTCGCTGGTGTGATCGTACAGCTCCGCGCCGAGCCTTCCGCCGGCCCATTCGGTGTAGCGATAGCGTTCGGTGCGGACGGTGTAGCCCATGAAGGGCTTGCCCCCGTTGCGCGGTCCGCCGCCTCGCTGCACCTGGGTGAGAGCGGGCTTATCCCACGCGGCATCCGGTTTCTCCACGAGCGGCTTGATGCTCCACCCGTCGAGCCCCTGGGGCGGGACGATTCCGGCCAGGTCGGCCAGCGTGGGATGCAGGTCCACCAGCTCGACGGTGCGAGGGGAGACCGCACCCTTGGCCCCGCCGGGCGCGGCGATGATCATGGGCACGCGGGCCGCGTTCTCGAAAAGCGTCATCTTCTGCCACAACTGGTGTTCGTAGAGGTGATACCCGTGATCGCTGATGAAGACGACGATCGTCCGCTCCGTAAGCTTCAACTGGTCGAGCGTCTCCAGCACGCGGCCGACTTGCGCGTCCATGAACGTCGTGGAGGCCGTGTAGGCTTGAATGGCTTCCTTCCGCAGATCGTCATCCATCGCTTCTTCTTCCGGTTTGAAGGTGAACGCCGGCCCTGGAACCGTCTGGCGATACCCCGGCGGCACCGTGGGAAGTGTAATGCGATCGGTCGGGTAAAGAGAGAAGTACTTCTTCGGAGCAACGTACGGCGTATGCGGACGGAAAAAGCCCACCGCGATAAAGAACGGCTGATCCTTATGCGCTTGGAGCATCTGGATCGCCCGGTCGGCGATCTTGCCGTCGGTGAACTCCTGGTCGGCCCCTTCTGCGGCGAGCCAACTGAGCGTCCCGCCCATCTGGTTAAGCCGATTCCCGGTCTGGAGCTTCGTCTTCTTGGTCGCTGGATCAAGCACGATGCGGTTGATCAGCGGCGCCAGTTCTTCGACGTCCGCGCCCTTGGGATTGAAGCGCTCGGCCCAACTGGGCGGGTCGTCCAGGCCGTCGGTACCGATCTGCGCAGGCACACCGTAGTGGTACAGCTTGCCGACCCGCGCGACGTAGTATCCGGCTTTCTGGAAGGTTTGGCCGAGCGACTGGGCGTTGGGAACGTTCTTGCGGAACTGGGTGGCGTTCTCGTAGACGCGGAGCGTGTCGGGCCGCAGGCCGGTAAGGAACGAGGCCCGCGACGGGTTGCAGAGCGGGAACTGGCAGTAAGCGCGGTCGAACCGCACACCTCGCAGCGCCAGGCGGTCTATATTCGGCGATTGCACCAGTTTATCGCCGTAGCACCCAAGTCTGGCGGCCAAGTCATCGGAGATGAGCAGGAGGACGTTCAGCCGCGCGGGCTTGGCATCCTCCGCCGCGACGGAGCGCAGCGACAGCAGCAGCGCCAGCAGCGGCACGAGCGTACGCAACGGCAGAAGCAACGCGCGCATGGGTGGTCCCTTTCCAATGTCCTCCATACTACTACTACGAACGATTAGCCACAGAGAACACAGAGAACAGAGAGGAGGTCTTCTATTTTATCCATTTTTCTGTGTTCTCTGTGTCATCTGTGGCAAAGAGTTGCTCAGTCCTTTTTTGTCCACAAGATGCGGTTGCGGCCCGGCTTGAGTTCCGCCAGCGGGCCGGGGATGGCCGCCGTGCGTTGGCCGCCGGTGAGATCCGTCTCGACCCGGATGGGCTTGCCGTTGCGATCCTCGATGGTCTGGCCAATTGTGGGCAGGACGCCCACGAGTGTGCCGTCAACCCACGGCCCGGCCGCGGGTAGGGGCTCGCCGATCGAGAACTCGATCGTCACTCCCATGGGGGCGTCCTGGTGGGTCACGTCGGCCCCGGCCGGAACCACGACGCTGTGCTCGTCGCCGAAGGTGCTCTTCTTGGCCCCGCCGAGGAAGACGTTATGGTCCGAGGCGTACCCCGAGGCCGCCTTCACGCCGTCCAGCCCCCGGCCGACGAAGATGTTATTGTACCACTTGTCGTCCTGCGGGATGCCGACCTTGGTCTTCACCGTCTGCCGTGTGTGCGGGCGGAAGTATTCCGACTTGCGGCCGGTGTCCGACCCCATGTTGAAGGCGCAGTCCACAAACAGGTTGTGTGCGAAGACGTCCCCTTCGGAGTTGCTCTGCACGCCCAGGCCGATCAGGACATTGTTGTCAATGAGGATCGCGCCGTGGTCCATCTCGACGAAGATGTTGGCGGTCTGGGTCTCGTAGATGATGTTGCCCGTGATGCGCGTGCCCTGGTTGGCCCAGTCCATCCAGATGCCGAAGGCCCCGTGGCTCTGATGGCCGACGCGGCGGATCAGGTTGCCTCGGATGACGGTGTCCACGGATTGATGAAATTTGATGGCCGCGGTCTCCCAGCCGCCGAATTCCTTTCGATAGTTGGTGTCCTCGATGAGATTGCCTTCGATGAGGCAGCGCGTGGCGCCCTTCTGGCCGGCGATGCCGGCCTGGCCGCAGCGGCGGATGAGGTTTTCGCGGACGACGTGGTCGCCGAAGGCCTCAATGTCGTCGTAGTTCACCCCTGCGGCGTGCCCCAGCACGATGCCGACGCAGCGGGCGTTGGTGACGCGGCAGTTGCGGATGACCCAGTGCTTGCCCCCCCGCGGGCCGATGGTCCCGAATTGTGTTTCCGGCCCCGGCGGCTGCCAGTTTTCGGCCGAGTGCAGCAGGTGCAAGCCGGCAACTGTAATGTAGCTCAGGCCGGCCTTTTCGGGAAAGAAGACGCACTGGCGGACGTTGATCTCAGCCAGGGCTTCGTTGGGTTTGGCGTCGCCGAAGTTGGCGCGAACGATCGTGGTTTTCTCGCCTGCCTGGCCGTGCCAGGTGCCCTGCGCTAACTTCACTTCCTGCGGCGTTTGGGTCTCGAGCAACGCCTCGCCATCCAGGTAGACATCGCCCCGGTGATGCCACTTGCCATACTCCAGCCAGCCGCCGGAGAGTGTCAGGGCGAAAGGGTTGTAGTCGCCGAAGAGTTCATTGGGCAACTCCGCCTGCCAGACGCCGCCTCCTTGGTCCGCCCACGACGTGACGCGTTGGGAGCCTTTGATGAGCACTTCCTCCCCCGGCGCGGCGCGGTAGGTGATGCGCTGGTCCTCGCCCGTCCCGCCGCGAGGGGGCTTGACCCATTCGCGGTACGTGCCGGCATGGATGCTCACCGTGTCGCCGGGCTGGGCCACCGCCGCGGCCTTGCCGATTGTCAGGTACGGACTGTCCTGGCTGCCGGTGCCGGCGTCGCTTCCCGTCGCAGCCACGTGGATCTCGCCGGCCGCCACGGCCCGGACCGCGAGCGCGGTGGCCAGGAGCGCCGTCAGAAGCACAACCGCGAATGCGTGGGACATGCTGGTTCTCCTCGCCCTGGAACTGCTAAGAAGTTGCTTTTCTGCCAGTGCGGACACACGCCCGCGAGAACCGGCTTGAAGTTGCGCTGTCACGGGAAAAAATGGTGTCAGAACAGAGCCGAAAAGGCAAGCCCCGATTGCGAAGCACGCTTGCGGGTCCCGCGGACCTCTGGCAAAGTGTGCCGCATGCGGAACCGGACCATGCCTCTGCGAGACCTGAAGTGGTTCACCCCGGCCATCGAGAAGGTGCAGGCTGAACACCGTGCGCGCATCGCGGCGCTCCACGAAGGCACTGGCAGAGCCCGCCTCGCCGCCATCACTGGGCCGATGTTCGGCCGCTGCCACGGGCTGGGCGGCAACAACGGCATTGACATGCTTGAGGACCCTGACGCCTGGCTCGACGACGTCCTCTCGGACATGGCCCGGCAGGCTATGCTCCTGGCCGACCGCCGCACGTTCTGCCCGCCCGCGATCGAACTGGACGCCCTGGGCACGCACTACCTGGACGCCATCTGCGGCGCGAACGTATTTTTCAAGGAAGGGCAAGTCTGGTCCGAGCCGCTGGACTGCGAACTGACGGCCCTCGCCCCGCCCGACCTGGCCGGCAACCGGGTGTTCCAGGCATCGCTTGAACTGGCGCGCCGTGCCGTGCGGGCCGCGCAGGACAAGCTCCTTGTCACCACGCCGGTGCTCAGTTGCCCGATCAACATTGGCATAAACCTCTTTGGCGAGCGGCTGCTGGCGGCGTTCATCGAACAGCCCGGCGCCGCAAGCCACGCGCTGCGCGTCATCACCGATCTG
>JBEKKG010000538.1:0-5639 GCA_050010835.1 Planctomycetota bacterium | reverse complement strand
GGTCGTGGACGATCGCGCCGGCCGCGCAGGCCTTCACACACTGGCCGCACTCGCTGCACAGCCCGCAGGCCAGGCAGCGCTTGGCCTCGGCAACCGCGTCCTCAAGGGAGTAACCCTGGTCAATCTCGCAGAAACTGCGGACGCGCTCCCGCGGCGCGGCCTGGGGCATCTTGCGGCGCTCGGCGCGCGGGGCGCCGGGCGAGGGGTTGGGCGCCAGTTCTTCCTTCTTGCCCGCCGCGTCCTGGCCGGCGGCGCTCTTCTTCGGCGCCACCCCGCGAAGATGCGCGTCTATCGCCGCCGCGGCACGGTGCCCTTGGGTCATGGCATCCACCATCGAGGCCGGCCCGAGGACGGCGTCGCCGCCGGCGAAGATGCCGGGCACGCTGGTGGCCAGCGTTTCGCGGTCGGCCACGATGCGGCCTCCAGGGCCGGCAGCGAGCGGCGCCATTGCGGCAGCGTCAACTCCCTGGCCGATCGTCACAATCACCGTATCGGCAACGAGGGTGCTGGTCTTGGAATCGTCGAATTGCGGCGCGAAGCGTTTGTTCTCATCGAAGACGCGCGTGCAGGCGCGGAAGGCCACGCCGGTGGCCTTGCCGTTCTCAGTCAGAATCCTGGTGGGGCCGAGGCTGGTGTGGAACGCCACGACTTCTTCAAGCGCCTCGGCGGCTTCCCACGCGTGAGCGGGCATTTCATTGCGCCGCTCCAGGCAAGCCAGCTCCACGTTCTGGACGCCCGGCAGGCGCCGGGCGCAGCGCGCGGCGTCCATGGCGACGTCGCCGCCGCCGATAACGAGGACGCGCGGGCCAATCTTGGGCTGGGCGCCGGAGTTGACTTCCTGCAGGAACTTCAGGCCCGGCCAGACGCCCTGGGCATCTTCGCCGGGGACATTCAGATTGCGGCTGAGCCCTGCGCCGACAGCCACAAAGACGGCGTCGAATTCGCCTTGGCCCGCGCCGTTGCCCCTCACCCTCCCCTCTCCCCCCTGGGGAGAGGGTTGGGGCGAGGGGCGGCTCTTCAGCAGTTTCACCGGGTCTGAGACCTTGGTGTTCAGCCGCGCCTCGATCCCGAGGCCGAGGATGTACTGGACCTCGTGGTTCAGCACGCCGTCGGGCAAGCGGTAACGCGGAATGCCATAGCGGAGCATGCCGCCGAGGAGGGGCTGGGCATCGAAAATCGTGACGGCGTAACCCAGCAGCCGCAAGTCGGCTGCGGCGGTGAGGCCCGCCGGACCGCCGCCGATGATCGCCACTTTTTCCTTGTGCTGGGCGGCCGGCTGCGGCGGGACGTCTTTGATCTTCTCGCGGTTGGCGTAGACGTAATCGGCGGCGAAGCGCTTCAAGTCGCGGGCGGCCACCGGCTGGTCCACGTCGTTGCGGTTGCACTTGGTTTCGCAGGGGTGCTGGCAGACGCGTCCGCAGACCGCGGGCAGCGGACAGCGCTCGCGGATAACATCGTAGGCTTCCTTGATCTTGCCTTGGGCGATGAGCGCGACGTAGCCCTGCACGTTGACGCCGGCGGGGCAGTTGGCCTTGCATGGCGCGCGCCCCGCGGCCTTGGAAATGCCGTAGACATTCGGGATCGCTTGCGGATAGGGCCTGAAGATGGCCTTGCGCTTTCCCAGAGTGAGATCGAACTCGCTGGGCAGAAACACGGGGCAGGCCTCGGCGCAGTCCCCGCAGGCGTTGCACTTCTTGGCCTCGACGTAGCGCGGCCGCTTGCGAATCTTGACCTGGAAGCGGCCCGGCTCGCCGCTGAGACCCTCAATATCAGCCAGCGTGATGATCTCGACGTTCTTGCTGCGGGCGCACTCGACCAGCTTGGGCGATATGGTACACATGGCGCAGTCGCCAGTGGGGAACGTCTTGTCCAGTTGGGCCATGCGGCCGCCGATGGCGGGCGAGGAATCCAGCAGGTAGACCTTGAACCCGGAGTTGGCCAGGTCCAGAGAGGCCTGAATGCCGGCTATGCCCGCGCCACAGACCAGGACGGCGCCGGTTGGACGATTTTTCTTCATTCGTTCATCCCATCCCCTGTGGGGCGATTCGCTGAATCGCCCGGGCGACTTGGCAAGTCGCCCCACACTCACCCCACGGGCAAACTGCCCGTGCTACGAACTCGCCGCCTGCGCAGGCACTGCCACCACATTGGTCGTGCCGCTGCTCAAGATGCCCTTCTGCGTCAGCAACGGCATGGGGCTGACCACCAGGCTGTGCAGGCCCAGCTCGCGCACCCCGAGGCCGAAGGCGAGGCCAAGCAACTGCGTGAAGTAGAAGATCGGGAGATGGAGCTGGGCCCCGGTCTTCTTCTCGATCTCGTCCTGGCGCAGGTCGAGGTTGAGCTGGCACATGCCGCAGGCCGTGGCAATGCAGTCGGCGCCCGCGTCGCGGGCCATGGCCAGGATGTCACCGGAAAGCTTCTGGACGGCCTCGACGTTGGTGATGGAGCAGCTCGCGCCGCAGCACTCGGTCTTGTGCGGCCAGACGACTGGCTCGGCGCCCGCGGCGGCCAGGATGTCGTCGAGAATTCGCGGATTTTCAGCGTCGTCGAACTGCGTGACCTCGGGCGGGCGGACCAGCAAGCACCCATAGTAAGCCGCGACGCGCAAGCCCCGCAGCGGTTTCGTGACCCGCGCCTTCAGCCTGGCCAGCCCCAGGTCGCGGTTGAGGATCTCCAGGAGATGCTTGACCGGCGTCGAGCCGTCGTAGTCCGCGCCGATAGTTTCCGCAACGCGGGCGCGGGCCTGCGAATCGTGGGCCAGCTTGTGGTTGGCGGCCTTCAGCCGGCCGTAGCAGGCAGCGCAGCACACGGCCAGGGTGCCGCCGCGCGCGGCGAGCAGGTTTTTCGCGGGCAGGGCGAGCGCCAGTAGAGGAGTGGATTGGTGCGCCGCGGTCGCGCCGCAGCAAGTCCAGTCCTCAAGTTCAGGTAGGTCCAAGCCGAGCGCCTCGGCCACGGCCTGGGTTGACACGTAGTAGTCCCGTGCCGAGGATTCGAGCGAGCAGCCGGGGTAGAAGACGTAACTCACCGGGCCTTCCTTTCTGCCGCGCGGGCGCGCTCGAACATGCGCTTCCGTTCGCCGCCGCCGCGCACATGGGGCGGGAGCAAAGCGATCTTATGCTTGCGGAGCAGCATGGGCATCTTGTCCAAGTCCTGCATGAACGTGCCCGTCTGAAACTTGTAGGAGGCCATGAGTCCGGCTTCGTACATGCGGCCCCGCTTCTTCACCAGGCCAAGGAAGATGTCGTTGAAAACCGGCACGGTCGTCGCGGCGGAGACCTTGCCTTGCGCGCGCGACATTTGCCGCAAGGCATCCATCATGGCCGGGATATCCACGTGCTGCGGACAGCGCGAGATGCAGGCCTCACACGAGGTACACTCCCAGATCATGCGGCTGGAGAGGACCTCGTCCTGCTCCCCAAGCTGGATGAGACGCACGAGTTCGTGCGGCTTGAGGTCCACGCGCGCCGCGACGGGGCAGCCGCAGGAACACTTGCGGCACTGGAGGCACGACCAGAGGTCCGCCCCGGAGGCCCCCGCCACGTCCGGCGCGAAGGCGGCGCCTGGGAGCGCAGGCGTCTCGCCTGCATTGGCGGGCGGGACGCCCGCACTCCCAGGCCGGACGCCTGCGGTACGGGTGGTTTGGGTTTCTGTGCTCATGCTTTGTCCGCCACCTGAGTTGAGTTGGCTGCACTAACCAGTGACACATCCAGATCCGCCGCGGCGTGCTCAACCGCTTCTTCTTCCTCGGCTTCCTCAACGATCGCGTGAATGCGCTTCTCCTGGACGAGGTCAACGCCTTCGGCGCCTTCATCCTCGAGCGCGGCCGCCAGGATCGCCAGCTTGACGGCACTGACCTTGCGATAGACCTCGGCCGGCTCGCGCAGTGCGCCATCCACGGTGAGCAGTCCCTCAATGGGGATGCCGAAAAGCCGCTCGTTTTCGCGCAAGTACGGCTCAATGAGCTGCCAGTCGGCGTCGCTCAACGGCACGAACGAGCCGCCGTTGAGTTGGGCCTCGACCACCTGCTTGTGCGGGTCGCGGATGTAGATCGCCCCGCCAGAGGCGAGCGAGAAGAGGTTGCTGCCGGGGTAGGGCAGCGCCTGCGGGACCAGCTTGCCCTGGTCATCGAAGGCAATGCCGTTGAGGACCACGAAGCCGCCGCCGTTCAGCGGGTCGCCGGCCATGAACGATTCCGCCAGGAAGTCGAGCGAGGTGCCGTTGATGACGACGCGCGGGCGCCCGACGGCATTGATCAGCGGCCGGCCGGCAGCGTTGCCGAGGATGTAGACTTCGCCGCCCTTGGCGCCATACATGAAGGTCTGGCCTACGTCCCCGTGGACGACGAGCTTGCCGCGTTTCACGATCTGGCCGATCTGGTCCTGCCCGTTGCCGTGCACCACGATGGCCAGCCCGTCAATCCCGGAAGCCAGGTAGTCGCCGGAGTTGCCGTAAACGTCAATCTGGACCCCCTGCGTGGCCGGGCCGAAGCCGCAACCCGTGAAGCGCTGGCCGCGGTAGCCGTAGACAATGAAGCGCCGCCAGCCGAGACAGTAGGCTTCGCAGAGGAGCGTGGCATCGCACTCCTCGCCTTCGGGCGGGAAGGCTTCAGCGTTGAGGATGAGCACCTCCTCGCCCGGCTGCGGCTTGGCCAGCAGGCCGCGAGTCGCAAAATCAATGCGGCGGTAGGCGCCGCTGCCCAACTCGCCAAAGCGGTGCGTGCTCTCGAAGACGGCATTCAACGTGTCATCGAGCAGTTGCAGGAGCGAACTGCGGCGCAGGCTGCCGGTGTCGTAGCGGCGGTCGTGAAGAAGCGTGAGGGCCTCGATGGCCGCCGTCTTCTGCGGACCATTGTCCACCGCCTGACGCACGGCCTCGCAGAAGCCGCGCACCTCGGCGGGCTGCCAGCTTCGCAGATGGTCCACGGCGTAACGGAAGAGCCCAAGGCTGTCGCCCTGCTGCAGAGTCGCGCGGACAGATTCGCGCATGGCTTGCTGCACAGCCACGCCGGCGGGCGGGACGCCCGCGCCACCTGGGAGCGCCGGCGTCCCGCCGGCCTCCGGTTCTGCCGGCGAGACGCCGGCGCTCCCAACGGACTCCGGCAAGTCGCAACGGACGCGCCCGCCGCCCGGAACGACCGGACGTCCGAACTTGTCTGTGCACGTCAGGACTTTCTTGCCGTTCTTTTCCTCGATGGTGAAGATGAAAGCCCCGCCGTCCGTGCTGCTGCCGCCGCGGGCGTTCCAGTAGCGGTCGGCGATGGGGCAAATGCGCGGGTCCTCGCGGGCCAGGCTGCGCAGCGTGGCGTCAATGGCTTGTTTCTCCGAGCAGATCAGGCCGATCTGCACCTCGCCTTCCGAGAGGGCGAAGACTTGCGGGCGCAGCATGGCCGTGTCCGTGATGCCCAGGAGTTGGAACTGTTTCCGGTCCGGCAGACTGCGGGCGATGATGAAGAACCAGGGGCCGTCGGGTGAGCCGTGGATGTGCGCCGCTTGAATCTGGCGGTAGACGCGCTGCTTCTCCGGCGTCAGACGCTCGAAATCCAGTTCCGTGGTTGGGGCGAGGCCCTCGATGATGTACTCCAGCGGATACTTGTAGACGCGGTCCCAGCAATCGAAGAGCAGCACCGAGACCTCGGTGTC
>JBEKKG010000537.1:0-5640 GCA_050010835.1 Planctomycetota bacterium | reverse complement strand
AATTGTGCCCGCCCACGCGCGCAGCGAGGTAGCTTTTGTGGTGGAGACCTACGACGTGCATTTGTTGATAATCAAGGACTTGCGTGAACAACTACCCCAAAAGTGCGAAGGTTGGGCTAACTACGTGCCCGATGGAACGGGCCCTGTGGTGTTTGGAATTTCTGCCCTGGCCGACAGGGCTTGGGGCATTGATTCCGGTGATAATGCTGTTGAAGTAGCCGACGCAGGGGTCGAGGTGCTTGAGGGTTGTGGCTGGGCTGCTGAAGGCCCTAGTGGGGCTGTGGGAGCTACCTTGAGTAGCTCCTTAATGGTGCCCGTTTTCTTGTAGAAGATCAGGTTGGCCGTGCCCGTCGGGCCTTGCCGGGCCTTTAGAACCCGGACAACCAGCTCAGCCGGGTCCTGTGGCTGCGCTGTGTTCCAGTCGTCCCTGGATATGCCAATTACGTTATCAAAGTCGGCCACCGTCTCGATTGCGCCCTTCGTGTCCTGCAAGGCGGTTGTGCGGCCGCCTGTGTCCGGGTCTTTCCGGGTGAAGGCCGCCTTGTTGCTTTGGGCGAGCGCCACAAGGTGAATGTTATTGCGCTGGGCAAGGTCACAAACCCAGTTGGTCAGACGCGGCATCCGGGTTATGTCTTCGTCGTCAAACGGTCCCACTTTGCTCAGGTAATCAACTACGACAACTTGCCAGCCGTGCTTGCGAACCCCGTCCTGGATCACCGCACCTATTCTGTCCATGTCCGGCGTCGTGTCATTATCAGGGCCTGGAGGGAAGGCCCGGCGGTCAAGGACGAACAGCTTTGTGGTAATGAGCCGGTTGATGGCTGCATTACGGTCATGGCGCTCTTGGGGATTGAGCATTGCGCGTCTCATGTTGTACCTGGGAATGTCAGCCTGGATTCCAGTGACCAGCCGCCAAATATCAGTGTCCGTCATCTCAAGGGAAATGAAGGCCACGCTCACGCCCGCCAGCGCCATGTTTAGGGCCATGTTTGCCGCGAACGTCGTCTTACCTGTTGACGCCGGCGCAAATACAGAGGTGGCATTACCCAGGGCCAGCCCGCCACCAAGCGGCCCGTCCAAGGAACTGTAGCCGGAGGTCACGAACGTTGCAGGCTTGAAGGTGTCGGGGGCCAGAAGGCGAACACTGGCCATACGCTCTGCCAGGTCTAGGCCACGGTCTATCTTGGCCTTGTCCTCCTGTTCCTTGATGCTCTCCCAGATATGCTGTTGGATAAATCCGGAGTTCGCCGCTTCCATAATCTTTGGAGCAACCTGCCTCTGCCAAAGAAAACTCTGCAGAATATCCAGGGCGTAGCCAGGCATCAGGCTCGGCCAACTGAAGATCATGTCCAGTAAGCCAAACACTGTGTCCCGCACGTGCTCGGCGTTGTATTCCGGGTGTTCCCCTAGAGCTCCATCTACCATAACCTCAAGGATTTCTTTCGGGGGCAGCTTTTTGTGTTTCCCCCAAAACTCACTGGCCAGAATCCAGATGGCGCGGTGGGAGAACTCGGACTGATCGAAGTCGTCGCGGTCAAGCTTCGCAAACGCACATGCCATCACGTCCTCGCACCGGATAATGTGGGCAAACATCACGTCCAATTCTGACCTGGTTACATGTTGGTGTAGTGGTCCATCCATTATACATCTCCCTATGCGTTTGCGGGTGCTTCCTTATTAACCCTGGCCTCGACTTCTCTTTTAGCTGACAACTCCACCTTCAGCTTCTCCTGAAGGGCCTGAAGTTCCGAATCATCACATGTCCTGATGCCGGCCTTGACCTCAGCCTCAAAAACGGCCATCTCATTGACTTGGGCTGGGGGAGTTTTTTTGTTACTGCTGTTGTTATCCAAAGCAGAAGCACCCCCCTCTTCAAGGGGGGGTGCTACTGCTGCTTTATCTTTAGATAAAGGAAGCCCTGTTGAACCAGGTTTTCCCCCAGGAAGAGATTTTACCGAAGGGGTACTTAACCTGGTTTTCCAGAGGGAAGGCACTAACGCCGAGAAGGTATCTAACCGTGTTTTCAGCAGGGAGATTTTTAGATAACGTCCACACGATGTACCGTCAGGTTTTGTCATGGCAGGGGCGCTGTACTTGATGAGTTTTTGAGCTCGGAGGGCCTGCAGGGCTAAGGTCACAGTGTCTGCCGACCTGATGCCAGTGGCCCTGCAAATACTGGTGCGCGAAGTTGTCAGGGTGCTGCGGCCGGTCTGCATGGCGGTCTCGACCAGGAAAAGTAGAACCGTGGCCGCAGAGGGGCAGGCTTTGTACAGAGCAGGGAGGGGCAACAGGCTCATAGCTGCCCCCTATTGCGTGTTGCACCAGTGCCGATTCTATGGTATAAAATCATCGTCAAGTTCATCAGTTCCTTGCGCCCTGCCGGTTCCAGCCGTGCCGGGCGCGCTTGTCTTCCGCATGCGCATTAGGGGAAATCTATTTCCGCCACGAGGACTTCCCCAACAACCTCCTTGCCCTTTGCATCGTGGGCGCCCACCCGCTCTAACTTGAGATCCTCACCCTTCTTCAAAATGCGCAGTTTGTTCATGTCCGCGACCCGAACCGGTCTCTGGCTGCACGGTTCAACGAGAAGGAACCAGCGCTCTGCGGAAAAGCCGGGAACCTTATTTGCCAACAACCAGTAGTTGCCCGGCTGGAAATGGCCCGGGAGACATTGCCGGCGCTGGGGTGAGCCCCTTGGCGGGCCAGCTATCGGGGCGCACAGCACGGGCAGGTATTCGGCAGATCTTTCAGCAGGCTGGATGGTCTCGCTGCCCCCGCTTTCCAGCCACTCCAACGAAACGCCCGCAACCCTGCTGAGCAACATGAGCGAAGAGCGACGAAGAGTCCGCTCCCCAACGCAGGCTCTGTGAATCACGGTTCTGTCGGTGCCCAAAGCCTCCGCTGCCCTGGCCACGCTGCCCCCATACACCTTGTCCACCACCTGGCGCACGCGCGCCGCAATCCCCGTCGCCGCAATCTTGTTCTTTTTCATCCTCGTGCCTCCTTAACATGTGTTGCGACTTCTACACTATTGACAACGTATCAGCAACGTGCTACATTTGCAATAGCAAATCCCGCGATTTTGTAGCGGGGCTGAAACAAAAGGGAATTGTAGAGTAGAAGGAGAGTGATATGGCGGGCGAAGTGGAGTCGGGAGCTGAAGGAACTCCCAAGATTGTACCTATGGCCGGGAGTGTGCAACGTGCCGTTAGCCGGCAGCAAGCTGGCGCAATGCTGGGCGTGTCTTGGAAAACGATTGAACGCCTAGTCAATCGTGGCGAGTTGAAGGCGTTCAAGGTCTTGGGCCAATGGCGCATCCTGCTCAGCGAGATTGATGCGTATGTACAGCATCAGGCTGAGCAACAGCAGAAACGGGTTGGCGCTTGACATTCACGGTTTACCGATACTATGGGCGCCATGAAGACGAGCCGCAAACTGAAGATTGGCAGGCCCTCGAAGGGTGACAAGGCCAAGATCATCGCCGTCATGGTCAAGGTGTCCAAGAGGGAGTTGCGGCAGTTCCGTGCCGCAGCTAAGAAAGCAGGGCAACCGTTAGGCCCGTGGCTCATACAGCACAGGCGGGAGGAGTTTGGGAAATGAAGCTCAAGCGTGTTGTATCAAAGAAGACAACCCGGGTTGGTTATCGGGGGCGTTACACTGATCCAATCACGGGGCGGCGGGTCAAACACACGGAGTGGTTCGCGGACAGGCGGCTGGCTGAAGATGCCTGGAGGATCTTCCTGGACGGCTTGAATGCCCGTAAGAAGGGACTGCCGGATAATAGCGGCTGGGAGTTGTCCTACTCCGTCATCGTCCAACGCTTCCTTGCCGAGGCCCCCATCAGCAGCCCCACGCGCCGCGCGCGGTTGAAGCACGATCTTGAGCTTAACCTCGTTGGCATGGCGGCGGGCAGTGACTTCACCGCCAAAGGTCCGTTGACAGCCAAGTGCCGAAAGCTGGCAGAGGAACGCGGCGAGGAGTTTGTCCGTCGCTGCATTCAGCAGCCCTTGAAGCAGGTTTCGGCGTGGGGTGCAAGCATAGGGCTTTTCCCTTACGACGCGCTCCACAGTTGGAAGCGGCTGCCATGCACTGAGGCCCCGGCCCGCCGACAGGCATTCAGCCCCGATGAAATCCGCGCGATTTTCGCCGCCGCAGACGACATGGACGCGCTACTCGACAGGCCCTATCCGCCGGCCATCGTCTTCAAGACTATACTGGTCACTGGCAACCGCCCCGGCGCCTTGTTCGATGCCAAGGTGAAGGACCTGCGCGGCGACCGGATTCAGTTGGCACCAGGGCACGGCAAAAAACACAATGGCCGCTGTATGATACCCGCACCTTTTGCGGGAGAACTCGCCCGTTACATTGCGGTGAGAAAGGCCAGCCCCGCCGACCCGCTACTTGTCAGCCCCCGCGGTGGCGTCATAGACTCGCGGAACATCCAGGAGACCTGGCGCCGCGCGGCGATCCTGGCTTTTGTGCGTCTGGCATGGCCGCAGGATGATGCAGACGCGGCCAACAGCAGCCCCGTCGAGGTTGCGCTGGCCATCCACACGGGCAAGCCCCCAGGTTTTGACGGCACGCTCCCGACCGACCCCGCGAAGCTGGAAGCACGGGAGACACGCAGGAAGGCCACTGAGGCCCTCGCTAAGCAGTTGCAGCCCCACGTGGCCGCGGCCCTTGAGAATCGGCCCCTATATGCGCTCAGGCACACGCACATAAGCTGGAGCATGGCCGCCGGCGTGAATCGCGAAAGCAGGAGGGCACAAGTGGGACACCGCGGCGGCGACCTTGAAGAAACGCACTACATTGACCCGCGGATTGTTGACCCGGCAGCATCAGCCCAGGCGGTGTACGAAATCTTGACCGGGACCCGGCAACTTATCGGAGCGGAACGCCTGGAAGCCCTGCCATTGGCCGCGGGCGCCGAGAATATGGCCCCTGTTGTGGCCCCTGATGGTGAAAAACAGGCTTCTGGCGTCAAGTCTGCATTCTCACAAACCGTTGTCCCATATAGTGGCTCCCCGAGATGGATTCGAACCATCAACCCTGTGATTAACAGTCACATGCTCTACCGTTGAGCTATCGGGGAGTGGGCTGGCACTGCTCTTCAGTTGTAGTGGCGCGCCAACAAAGCCGCGCGCCAGTTCTTCTAACCTGTGGCAGGAAGAAGTCAAGTTTGTCTTTGGACTTAAAGAGCCATGAAGTGGCCTTTTATGAAAACTGCTCTTTGAGACCCTGCATCGGTTCGCCTGAATCTGCAATGCCGTTGCCCGTGCAATCTGGACGGTTTGAGCCTCATCCAGCACGGTAAGCCATATCCGCAGCCCCCATCAGAACGACAGCACGCAATGCCAGATGTAGACATAGGCCGTGGCGTCAATGTCCTCCCAGACCCGCTGCACCAACTCGGGGTCGCTCTGGATAGGCGGCAGTTCCTTGACCTTCTCCTGCCAGGGCACACAGACACCCGGTTTCCGTTTCGACTCGCGCGGCCACTTCTTCTGCTCAGCCATGTCACACCTCTCACGCGGGGTGCGGGGAGCGGGGTTCGAGTTCCCCGCTTCCCGCTTCCCGAATCCCGCTCCCCGAACCCCGCTCCCCGAACCCCGCTCCCCGAACCCCGCTCCCCGAATCCCG
>JBEKKG010000536.1:0-5643 GCA_050010835.1 Planctomycetota bacterium | reverse complement strand
CGCTTCATCAATTCCTCATACTGCAACTCGGCATTCTGCGAGTGATGTGCCATGCCTTCCAGAGCCTCGTCAACCCAGATTCGCTTTTCGCTCGCCAAGTCGGTTATAGTGAGGTTGATTTCAATCGTGGCAGAGATGGCGCCGGACACGGCCTCACCGCGCCTTTCAGAGAAGATGCCAAAGCGCAAAAACGGCTTCTTGGCCGTCCGGTCCGCGGCGCGCTGCTCAAAATACTTGTTCCACAGATTTGAGGCTTTCAGCCGTGTGGCAAAGTTCCTGGCGAAAAACTCCTCGCCATCCACAACGTAGTATTCGTCTGTCACCACTCCTGTGGCGGCCCTGCCCTTCGCCTCCACTGCCGGGTCCGGAGTCTTTTCCGCGGGAGCTACAGACCCCGCCGACTGCCCGCCGGACGAGGGGCTGGCCGAACTGCCCGTTTTTTGGGATGAGCCGCAGCCGGCGATAGACAAGGCCAGCGCGAGGACAACACAGCCATTAGCGTGCATCGCCCAACACATGATACCTCTCCTCAGCTAGAGCCTTGCCATCCTTCAAGCCGCAACGCCCTTGCTCAGCTTTCCGTTACGTTTTCCTGAGATTACTATGTAATACAAAGCCCTCCTTGTGGCAATAGCAGGTTTGGCCTTTTTCCGTTTTATTTCTTTTTATGTTGCCAAGGCTGTCTTCATGGTGTATAAGGAATTGGAGAGTCCTGCTTGCGGGAGGGCGTGTATATGGCCAGAACGGCTCTACTTTTCGGTTCGCTGGTCGTGGCCTTGGCGTCAAGTATCTACGCCGGGACAACTGACGACGTCATCGCGCTCACTCAGAAGGGTGCAAGCGTGGAGGTCATTACAGCTTTTATTGGCGCCTCCCTCAAGCTTCCTGTCAGCGACGTCATCAAGCTCCTGGAGGCGAAGGTCCCGGACAAAGTAATCATCTCAGTGCTGCTGCACCAGCCGCGCGGGCCGCAAGACGAGCAGAAGGACACTGCCGCGGCGCGTGCCGACGAAACCCCAGCGGGGAACCAGGGGCCGGTCAAGCAGTTCGCGCTCAAGGACGGACGTGTCCTGGTCGTGGTCAACTCAGTAGATTCCGAAGAGGAATACGTGGTCAAGACGGACAAGGGCAAAGTCCTCAAGCTCCAGAAGTCCGATGTCCTGTCAATTACCGAGATCGAGCCGCAACCTGGCGACAATCGCGCTGTGGCGGAGCGCCGGCCTCAGGTTGCACGGGCCGCCCAGCGCGAGCCGGCTGCCGAGCCACCGGCCAAGATGGTCGTTTACAATACGCCTCCGCCTGCCCCCCAGGAAAACCCTCCGGCCAGCGCGTACTCAGTCAGCGGCTCCAGCGAGTCCTTTCCGGGCCTGTACGGGAATTCAGGTTACACGGTCGTAATCCCGCAGCCGTACTTTTATCTGCATTCGTGCTGGCATCACTGGCACATGGGATCTTACTTTAATTGGTACAATGGCCACGCCGTTTCGAGTCAGAACTATCCATCCAGCACCCGGAGCCAACCAGGCTACAGCCACAATTCGAACTGGGGTTCTATCCACCACGGCCACTAGCAGCACATCCCAAAAAGGCCTCGCGAAGGCGCCTGAGTTCCAGTGAGGCAACTATTCTGTATCACCTCGTTGATTGCTTCACTGTCCCGGGAACGCCGCTGGAGCGGGTAAATGGGCGCTGTCCGCATTTACCGCTCAAGGTTCAGCACGTCCGCCTCTTCCGTCGAGTAGACCTCCAGTTCCGCCATGCGCACCACCCCGTCGGTCCGGCCGGAGTCGTTGCGTCCGGCCCAGAAATACAGTATTTCATTGATTTCCACAGGCGGACAGGCGAACACGTTTACGAGATTGGTGTTGTCCGCCACCTGGCCGGCGCGTTGCCACCGCCCGGACTTCGCCTCACGGATGTAGACGCCGTAGTGCATGGCCGTCTTTTCCAGGACGCCGGTCCCGGCGGCCACCGGGCCGGAATTGTCTTCGTAAACGACGATGGCCGCGACCGTCTGCGGCTGCTTGAAGCGCACGCGCCCCTCGGCATAAGCCACGCCCAGCCCCGTGGCTTCCGTGGTCCAGGCGGTCTCCTGGTTGGCCAGCACACCGTCTACGCAGCGCAGGTCCGCCTTCCGGCAGGCATAAGGCGCCTGCCGCAGCGTGGAATCGCCGCCCGTCCAGGGCTTGACCTGGCACTCCAGCCGCCCCTGGGCCTCGAACTTGGCGGCCGGGCCGGGATCGAACACCAGATTGCGACCGGCAAACGCCATCGCCGCCACCACCACGTCGCCTATGAGCGCGCCCGCGTCGCTCGTTATCGCCTCTTGGTAATTGCTCTGCGCCTGTTTGCCCTCCCCCGATGCTCGCGGCAGGACTGCGCGCAGCGACAACGCAGCCTCGCCGGCCTCGTCGGCGCGGAAGGCGGCGCGGACGCGGGCCATTCGCGGCTCAAGCGGCAGTCGCGCCAGATATGGCAGATTGGCGGTTTTGCGCGCCGCCGTGACGGCCACTTCGAGGCGCGTCTGCGGCGTCAGCTTCGCCGGGTCTTTAGCCGCGGCCAGGAGTTCGACCAGGTAGGTCTTGCCGGCCTGCACCGGGAACTTGAACGTGGCGGTTTGGTCCAGCGCGCCGTGATAGCCGGGCTGGGCCGGATCGCCTGCTGCAAGCGCCGCTGGCCGCAGCGCCGCGCGGACCCGTTCCGCCGGCAGCAGGTTGGGGCCGAACGGGACCGTCTTCGGATCGAGGGACTTGAGATAGGAAGGCGCGGGCGGCTCCGGCGGCGCAACCAGGGCCTTGTCGGCGGGGACATTGCCCAGCGAGTTGGCCTGCTGCACGTAGCGTGCGGCGGTGGTGACGTTGAACGGGTTGAAGTCCACGGTTTTGAGAAGGGCTCCATCCTTGGCGCTCAGCCAGTGCAGTACGCCATCGCGCGCGCCAACCAGCACCGTCTGGCCGTCAGGCGCAAGGCGGACGAGCCCTCCCGCCGGGGTGCCGGCCTGCCAGAGGGCTTGGCCGTCAATGGCGAAGCGCGTCGTGCGCCCGCGTTCGGTGCAGAGGATGACTGTCTTGCCGTCGGGCGCCACTACCACGCCGGTGACGCGGCCGGCGGCCTCCAGGTTTCGGTCCGGGGCGTCGCCGAGCGGCCGGAGATAGACGCGCGAGGTCGGCCCCAACTGGTCGAAGGCATTGTTCTCGACGATCAGCAACTCATCCCGGCCGGGGACCGGCAGAATCCAGTCCGTCCCGCCGACCGGGCGCAGGCGGCCGGCCTCGCCCCCGGCATCGGCGCGGATGACGTGGGAGGCTCCGGCGTCGTCCACCACCAGGAAGCGGTTCTCGAAGGCAATGACCTGGCCTTCGTTCAAGAGCAAACCGTCGCGTTGCCAGAGCAGCTTGCCCGACGCCGTATCGAGGCCGAAAATTGACGGCCTGGCGACGCGGCCTTTGCCATAACAGTCATGCTCGATGCCGAAGCCCGACACCAGCAGACAGCGCCCGTCCGTCGTGACGGCGCGCGGGAACAGGCTGCGCGGGTAGAGCAGGTCCTCGGTGGCCGTGCGCACGGCCGTGTCGTCGTAGGCCCAGAGCAGCCGCCCCTGGGTGTCAAGTGCGCGCATTTTCCGCGCCCCGCCCAGGTAGTTGCGCGCATGCGCCGCATCCTCAAGAACGGTGGCCGCCGCGATCTTGACCTGGAAACGTCCCGTGAAGCCGGTGGGCGGGTTCGTGCTGGAACCGAGCCAGCCGCGCTCCAAGCTGTACAGGAACTGGCGCGACGGTTCCCACAGGCTCACATACGTGGTGGTATCGTCCACGGGCCGGAGACGCCCGCCCCCGCGCGACCAGACGTTGTTGCCACAGCGATTGAGCGCCGCCCGCCGCTCCAGGATTTCTCCCGAGGCGTTGAGTGCGAACAGGGACTCGCCGTAGGAGTCGGTGGTGACGAAAATGCGCTGGCCGCTCGGGGCAAAGGCCACATCCAGGATGCGCGTGCCGAATCGGCCCACGAGCATGTTCTCCAACTGCGCCGGCTGCTTGCCCCAGGTGACCACGGGCTGCGCCTCCGGCTGTGGCGTGGCCGCTTGCTGACGCGCGCGGCTCGGACCCAGATCCGCCACGCAGGCCACCGCCGCCGCCGCGCCCGCCGCGTCCCGGCAGCCCAGGTAGAGTCCGTCAGAGCCGCCTTGGAACGGGGACCACAGGTAGTGGACGAAGAACCCGCCCGCCGCCGGGTAGTTCTCCGAAGGCACTCGCCGCAGGTAGGGCCGCAAATCCGCGAGCGCGACGTGCGTCTCGGGAGTTCCGAAGAGCGCCACGTCGCCTTCCAAGCAGAAACGAGGACCGTACTCGGCGTAGCCGCAGCGCGGATCGTCGAAAAGAACGTGCTTGTTCTTGTCCTGAATCCAGGGCGACATGTCAATCCGCCAAGCGGGCTTGCCGTTATGGGCGTCGTCGAGCACGCGCAGGTCTTCCTCGTTCCATTTCCAGCGCAACGGCAGAGGCCGGATGTCGGCGGGATCCTGATCCAGGATGCGCGTCTCGCGCCCGGACTTCCGCAGCAGCGCCGCGAGTTGCTCCGCGGCCGGCCGGTACGCGGCCTGCCCTTCGTCCAGGAGCACCGTCACCGGCCCCTTGCGTTTGACGAGGAACGCGGCGACGTGCTCGGCAGCGATTATGTCGGCTCCCCCTCCCCTTGCGGGAGAGGGTGGGGGGAGGGCCGCCTCCGCAGCCGGCGCCACCGGCTGCGTGCTGGCGCAGCCCAGCACCAGGTCGCGCACAGATAGTTCGAGCGCAAGCGCCTCGCGCAGCACCGGCACGGGGACATCGAGCGCCCGCTCCGGCCCGAGGGCGGCGAACTTGTGGAACAGCAGCGCGCCATCAAGGCCCGTGAGCTTTACCTCGAACGGCATTGGATCGGCAAGCGCCTGTTCCTGGGCGTCGGCCAGCCAGGCGGTCAGCCGCAGTGTCTGCTGCGCGGTCCGCTCCGTGCGCATGGCCAGGGCTACAGGCTCACGCCGGGTCAGCAGGTAGAGCGCCCCCTCGGCGCGGGTGAAGTCCACGGTCACGCGCCGCCCTTGGAGTGTTTTTTCCACGGCAGGCGCGTTCCCGGCCAGCAAATCCCGGACGTGCCAGCCGTCCTCGACCAGGAGGTCGCCCTGGCGCGGCAGCACGGCATGCTGCCGCCATTTGCCCTCAACGCTCAGGGGAATCAGGGTCTGGTTGATGACGAAGCAGCAGATGGACTCTTTGCCCGCCAGTGGGGAGATGATGACGTCCGAGTCGGGCGTCGTGATGGGAATGCCGGGGACGTGGGCGAACGCCTCGGTGAGCAGCTTCTCGCGTTTGTCCTTGAAGTTCCCCCACAGATGGGCGAACTCCCATTCGCCGTCGGGCCCGCCCAACCCCCAGCCGTTATGGATCTGATCCTTGTCGTAGGCCAAGCCGATGTCTCGGCCGGGGAGGCCGGCGGCGCAGAGCCGGTCCTTGAGGATTATGCCGCCCTTGGCTTCGAAGACGCGGAAGGCATCGCCCACTTCCTGCGGTTCCCCGTCGCCCAGCGCGGCCAGGAAAAGCACGCGGTAATCCTTGAGCTTGCCAGCCAGCACGTCCTCCTGCGCCAGGAGCATGCCCGGCCGGCGCAGGC
>JBEKKG010000535.1:0-5656 GCA_050010835.1 Planctomycetota bacterium | reverse complement strand
GGCGCACCGCCCAGCAGCCGGGCCATTTCCCCCGCGTGCGGCGTCAGGACCAGCGCGCGCTCCGCCAGTTTGCTCTGCGCGGCCGTGAGCAGCTTCAGGCCCTCGCCCGCAAAAGCGTTCAACCCGTCGGCGTCCAGGACCAACGGCACGTCCAGCTCCCGCACGACGCGCCGGACCAGCTTCACGGTCTCGCCGTCCTGCGACATGCCAGGCCCCATGACCAGGACGTCCGCCCAATCGCACAGCCTGGCCAGGGCGGGGAAAGCACCGAGGGAGAAACAGCCGGAGCTGCCGGATTTGAGGGCGTCCACCAGGCACTCATCCAGCACTTTCGCGCCGACCGTCTCCCGAACCGCCGCCGGCACAGCCACGCGCACCAGCCCGGCGCCCCCGCGGTAAGCGCCACGCGCCGCCAGGCAAGGCGCGCCGGTCATGTTCCGCGAACCACCCACAATCAAGACGCACCCACAGGCATTCTTGTGGGCATCCGGTGCGCGCACAGGCAAGCGCGGAAGTGTGGTCACAGGCTGGGTCACAATTTCCTCTGCTCGTGTCGTGTTGTGAAAGTCCTGCAACGTTAAGGAGCCACGGGCGCCTTCGCCCGTGGGCCGGCGGGCGAGGCGCCCGCCGCTCCTAGTCCCGCGCTTCCAGCAGTGCGGCCACGAACCGTTTGGCCACCTCCGTCATCCCGGCATAGTCCTTGGCGTGGAGCCGCTTGCGGTCGAACAACGCGCCGCCGGCGCCCACGGCAAACGCGCCGGCATCAAAGAACTCGCCCACCGTCCGCTCGTCCACGCCGCCCGTGGGAACCAGCGGGATGTGCGGCAAGGGGGCGCGCAACGCGCGGATGTAAGCCGGGCCGCCCAGCGAGGCGGGGAAAACCTTGACCGCATCCGCGCCCAAGTCCCAGGCCCGCAGCACTTCGGTGGGCGTGAAGGCGCCCGGGATGATGGGCACGCCCAGGCGCTTGGCCGCGCCGATGACTTTTTCGTCGGTGTTGGGGGCGATGAGGTACCGCGCGCCCGCGTCCACGGCGTCTTCGGCCTGTTCGGGCGTCAAGACGGTTCCCGCGCCCAGCAGCACCGCGTCGCCCAGCTCATGTTTGACGTGCCGGATGACGCCCGGCGCACCCGGCACGGTGAAGGTTATCTCCACGGCCTGGATGCCGCCGGCCAGCACGGCCCGGATGCCGTTGACGGCCTCTTCCTCGGTTTCGCAACGCACCACGAGGATGACGCCCAGTTCGCCGATCTTGCCCAGGACTGCCTTGCCGTTGCTGTTCACGCCACTTCCTCCCGCTTGAGCATCCGCAGCGCGCACATGGCCGCGCCGAAGCCGTTGTCAATGTTCACCACGCAGACACCGGAAGCGCAGCTATTCAACATAGCCAGCAGCGCCGCCAGGCCGTTCAGGCTACAGCCATATCCCACGCTGGTGGGAACCGCAATGACAGGACAAGCCAGCAGGCCGCCCACCACGCTCGGCAGCGCGCCTTCCATGCCGGCCACGCAGATGACGCAGGCGGCGCGCCGCAATTCGGGCAGCACGCCCAGGACGCGGTGCAGTCCGGCCACACCCACATCGTAGTGCTTGCGCACGCGGCAGCCGCAGGCCAGCAGCGTCTCAAGGGCCTCTTCGGCAATGGGGATGTCGCTGGTGCCGGCCGTGACGACGGCCACCTCGGCAGTGCTGGCCAGGGGCACGGGCTGGCCCACGCGCACGGTGCGCGCCAAGGGGTTGTGGATTGCGCCTTTGAAGCGCCGCCGCAGCGCCGCGGCCTGGCGTCTATCCACGCGCGTGGCCAGAATACAGGGCGCGCCGCGCAGGGCATCCGCCACGATGCGCACCAGGTCGCCGGCCTGCTTGCCTGAACCGAAGACGGCCTCTGCAAAGCCGCAGCGCAGCGCGCGGTGGTGGTCAACCTTGGCCGAACCGAGATCGGAATAGGGGAGCCGCGCCAAGGCGCCCAGCGCGTCCTCGATGGAACAGGAGCCGGCCTGCACTTTCTTCAACAACTCGCGTAAGCGCTCGGGATGCATGCCTACGTTTTCGCGGCAAAGGAGGCCGGCGTCAAGCGCGGACTGGTTTGGAACCGCACATGGGGTGCATGTCATTAAATGCGTGGCCCAGAGCGTACCGCGGGCGTCCCGCCCGCCTTCGTCCTCGCGCCCTGCCAGCCTGCCACGAGCGGGCGGGACGCCCGCGGTACATTTGCTGACATGCACCCCCGCACATGAACGCAGATAAACGCAGATACGTATAGAGTTCTCATCCTATCCGCGTTCATCTGCGTTTATCTGCGGTTTCAAAAGTTCTCTCTGTGTTCCTCTGCGTTGAAAAATCGGAAATCGTGTAATTGAGCTTGACAGTCTTTGCCAGCGGGAGAAAAGGAAGAGGGACGGCGCGGACGAGCACGTACGGAAGAGCGGCCCTCCGTCAGGAGCCAGGTTGCAACGGCCGCCGCCCGCGTTTGAGGTTCTACCTCAGTAGGAGTGGCTACCTGCATTGTGCCGCCGCGCCGTCTCTCCTGCTTTCCGGCCGGGACAATTGCTTGTGATTTTGCTGCGACTTTTGAGTTGACGCCAGCCCTGAAGTCCGGTAGTCGAAAAGTGTCGTTGCCGGCCAACGACTGGGAAAGAACATAGGAGGCTATGGCGCATGACGTTGCCAAGGAAAGCGGAACAGCAGTCCCTCGGCCCCATCGGACCCCTTGGCCCAGGGCGCAAACAGGACGAAACCGAATTGGCGCGCAAACCGAAGCGGCCTGCGAAGGAAGAAGAGGAGGAACAGGACGAGGAAGACGCCGACGAGGAGGATGAGGAGGAAGAGGAAGAAGAGGAGGACGAAGAAGAAGAGGAGGACGAAGAAGAAGAGGAAGACGAAGAGGAAGATTTTGACGAGGACGAAGACCTCGACGACGATGAATTCGACGACGAGGACCTCGATGATGAAGACCTGGACGAAGAGGAAGAAGAAGACGAGGACGAAGAGGAAGAAGAGGAAGAGGACGAAGAGGAAGAAGAGGAAGACGAAGAGGAGGATGAGGAGGAACCGGCGCCGAAACCCAAGAAGAAAAGCGGCAGCCGGGGTGAAGCAGCATGCCACACAGCGGCCGCCGCCGCATAAGGGATGGCTTTAATGAGCGACTCTGAAAAAAAACAAACGCCACCGTCACCGGCCAAGAATGAAGAGCAGAAGGAAGCGCCGGCCGGAGCCAAGGAAGCCGCGGCGGTCAAGGCCGAAGGCAAAGAGAACGCACCGGCCGAAGCCAAGGAAGCCGCGGCGGTCAAGGCCGAAGGCAAAGAGAACGCACCGGCCGAAGCCAGGGAAGCCGCGGCGGTCAAGGCCGAAGGCAAAGAGAGTGCGCCGGCCAAGGCGGAGGGGAAGGTTGGCACGGAGACCGTGCTGCTCAAACCGGCGTCGAAACGGGCCACCGATACAAGGCGGCGCACCGCGCGCCAAGCAGGTGCGTCCCCAGGCGCCGGCAGCAGCCGCAAAGACGGCGCCGGCGCCCCCCAGCCGCCCAGACACGACGCGGCCAAAATCATCGCCATAGGCGCTTGTGTGGTGCTGTTCCTGGCTTGCGTAGGGGTGGCCGTTCTGAAGTGGCCGGTCATCGCGAAACGCTGGAACCGCATGTTTGGCTCGCAGCAGGAAGTGGTGCGCAAGCTCCCGGACAATGTGCAGAAGATGGTTGATGATTTCGACCAGGCGGACGTGCTTTACACTGAGGCCGTTGAGAGGGGCAAGAGCGATAAACTGGAGGACCTCCAGGAAGCGCAGCGCAAGATGGGCCAGGCGCGCGACGCCTGGGGCACGGTCAATGAGTATGATAAGACCTATGAGGGCTTCGAGGAGAAACGCAACCACGCCGAGAAGATGCTGGCTGCCAGCTCGAAGGAATTCCGCGACCTGAACAAGAAAGTTGATGAGCTGGAGCAGGAGGCCCGGCGCCTTGGCCACAAGGCCGAGGAAGAGGCTAAGACTTCACAAACCCCGGCCCCTGCCACGGCGCCAAGCCCCGGGGGGGTGGAGTTGATTGATGAAGAAGCCTACAAGAAGATGAAGGAGAACGATCCTTCCGAGTTCGAACGTTACACGAAGCTCCTGGACAAAGGCAAGGCCAAGTTCAAGCCTAAGGGCGGCGAGACGCCGGCCCCGGACGCCAAGGCACAGGAGACGCCCGCGAATCAGCCAAAGGCCCCGGAGACTCCCGCCAAGGCCGAGGAAAAGCCCGCGCCCGAGGCCCCGGCCAAGACCCCGGAAAAAGAAGTTCCGCCGCCGGCCCCCAAGGACGACGCCAACAAAGTGCCCGAGAAAGCCCCGGACAAGCCGGCGGAGTAGCGCTGAGCTACTTCAGCCGATACCGCATGAGGTAGTCGTCCATCACAAAGCCGCCGCCGATATCCGCCACGTTTTTTCCGGCGCCCACGAAGCCAGCGTCTAAGTATGCCCTGATGGCCTTCAGGTTGAATCTGTTCACGCGCAAGGAGATGACTTTGGCCTGCAGTTGCTGCGCTTGTGTTTTAACATGCTCAAGGAGTTGCTGGCCGAAGCCCTTGCCTTGTTGCCTCTTCAGCAAGTAGACCTTGTGGAGCGTTACTTCGCCTCTGCGCTTGTCGAAGCTGTAAGACAAGTAGCCGATGGCCTTGTTGCCGCGCCAGGCCAGTTCGTAAACCACACCGGAGGCGAGTTCGCGCTGCAGGACCTGAGTGCTGTACATCAACTCCAGCATGTAGGCGATCTGTTCCCGGGAGATCATGCGGGGATAGCAGTCGTGCCAGATTCTATGGGCAAGGGACTGGACGGTGGGGATGTCGGGTTCGGTGACGCGCACGACCCTGATTTTATCGGTACTCACGAGTGGATTACCTCGGCAAGGGACGTAGCCTGACCCGCGCGTCCTCAACCACGCCGAAGTTCCCGACCCAATCGGAACGGCCCTCAATTGCAGCAGCGATCTTCGCCGCGGCGTGTTGTGGTGAAGGGAGCGAAATCCGAAAGAGGATGATGCCGCATGGCAATGGCAAGCCGGAATAATAAGCCAGTTTGCCGAAGTCCTTGTCGAACGTGACAAGTATACGACCCTCCGCCTCTGCGCGCTCCAGCACTGCCGGGTCAGCCGCGCCCGGCATATCGGTGCGGCCCCAAAGGACATCGTGGCCCCGCACGCGCAGCAAAGCCACGGCTTCCCGCGGGAAGTTCTCGTTGGCGAGGAGGCGCATATCTTAGACCCCCAAAGGGTATACTTGCTCTTCTTTGAGAGCCATGCTCGCGTATGCCAAGCAAGCCCGGATATCCTCACGGGTGAGGCCAGGGTAGTTATCGAGGATCTGGGCTTCTGTCCAGCCCTGCGCCAGGAGGTCAATAATGAACTCCACGGCCAAGCGCGTGCCCTTGATCACAGGCTTTCCCACCAGAATCACCGGGTCCGTCACAATTCGTTTTTGCAAGTCCATGATTTCGGCCCTCCGCAAGGCTAAGTCTACTTCGAAAACAGCCCGCAGACAAGCGGTTTGGGGAACGAGGCAACAACATGGGTGCATGTCAGTAAATGCGTGGCCCAGAGCGTACCGCGGGCGTCCCGCCCGCCTTCGTCCTCGCGCCCTGCCAGCCTGCCACGAGCGGGCGGGACGCCCGCGGTACATTTGCTGAC
>JBEKKG010000534.1:0-5666 GCA_050010835.1 Planctomycetota bacterium | reverse complement strand
AGCCTCTTGTACTGCGGAGATTGAACTTCTATCGAGGGTTGGTATTGTTTCTGTGATGTTTACTTCGGTAGGCAGCCTCGATTGGCAGCTCAATCTCCCGCACCCTTTGAAGTCCTTTTCAGGCCGCCCCGGCTGTTACCCGTTGAGACGGAAATGGAGGAGGGGTTTCCAGGAACTCCGTCACTTCGAGTAACACCTGGGACGGCGAACACACAAAGCTCTCTTGGCCCTCCCGCTACATCCAGCCTCCTACTTGTAGCTAACCACTTTTCCAGGGAGCAAGTCAAGGGGATTGCTGCTTATTTGCGGCTTTTGTTGAGAAACATTGTGCAAATTGGCTTTGCCACGGCATTCACGGCATACTTACAGGCTTGGGTGTCCTTTCTTCGCTATCAGCTACTTGCGCAGCGCGCCCTGGACTGGCGCCGCCGTAGGGGCCTATGATTCCTTCAGCCATAACAGGTGGATTCGCGCCGTGTCAGAAGAGAACAGGGCGCTGGTGCAGCCGTTCTACAAGGGGTCATGGGCTATTTGGCCGGTGGAGCCGCAGCACAGGAGCAGGCGGGGCTGGTCAAGTGCAGGGCAGCCGCCCTCTTATATTAACGCGCCTGGGCTGAGTTTCAACCCGGGCTGGCCGGTAGGAATGGGAAATGACTCCGATGGCCACTACACAGGTCTGCCCTTCGCATCAAGCTTTGGCGTTTGCTCCGCATGAGCTGATTGTTGTCGTGATCTGCCATAGGTGGCGATGAACACGGCGATGGTCCAGGTTGGCGCGAGATCAAGCAGTGGGAGTTGCTCGACGATGAAGGTTGGGAGAAACACTATGTGCCAGCCAACCAAAAAGCACAGAACAACCGCCAAGATACAGTCGAGCATGATATTTGCCAGCGAGGCAAAGCCTTCACCGAAGATCGGGAATAGGGCCAACTGCAGGAGGTCGGCCAATACGGCCAGAATGCGGGCGGCCCAAACACGCGTGGCGGACAGAGGCGTTGAACTTGGTTGGCCTTCGGTCGCAGGAAGATATGGATGACTCATGGCAGTCCCGCTTCAAGCAAAGAGGGCGCGAGTCCACCACGCCGCACGCATTACGTTACGCAGCCCGCTGTTTTGGTCAAGGCATTCTCAGTCTTGCGGTCAGCGCCGGCGTTAGTTTGGCAGGCTCAGGTCTTCCGTGATTTGGCAGTTGGCTCTCCGGGAGGAACGTGCCGTTTCTTCTTCCGCTTCACATGCTCTGGAAGCCGCTTGCCCTTGGGCGTGGCTTGCTCCCACTCATTCACTGTTGCGCGGCTAATTTCACCGTGGTTGGCCATCGCGTAGAACTTGCGCCTCTGGGCCTTGCTGACGAAGGGAATGGGACACCTCGCTTCTATATGGCAGTATCCTGTTAAGCGCCCCAACCTCACGTGGGCGCGGCTCTTGAGAATCGGCCCATGTACGCGCTACGGCACCCGCACATAAGCTGGGCGCGTGCAGCCGGTGTGAACGTGGACAGCATCAAGGCGCAGGTGGGACACCGTGGCGGCGATATTGAGGAACTCCACTACCTTGACGCCCGGATTGTTGACCCGGCAGCATCGGCCCAGGCGGTGTACGAAATCTTGACCGGGACGCGGGAACTGGCAGGAGCGGAGCGCCTGGAAGCCCTGCCGCTGGCCGCGGGCGCTGAAAATATGGTGACTGTTGTGGTGACTGGTGACGAAAAAGAGCCTTCTGGCGTAAGGTCTGGAATATCACAAACCGTTACGGCGCAAGGTGGTGGGCGTTACAAGACTCGAACTTGTGACCCCCTGCTTGTAAGGCAGGTGCTCTAACCGCTGAGCTAAACGCCCGCACTCTTCGCCAACTGCTTACCATCCCCAGTCTTTCCAGACAAGACTCTTTCTGCCATTTCCTCTTGGCCGCGAGGCGTTACAAAAGCAGTGGTGCAAAGACAGGCAACTCTGGAAGGAGGTCCCGTGGTGGCGAGTTCGAGAAGTTTCCGTCTCATGTTCATCCCAGTGGCATTCTTGTGCCTGGCGCTCCGCGGCGCCGAGTCGCTCGCGAATGTGCCTGGGAGCGCGGGCGTGCCGGCGGCCGTTGCGGCAGCCGCAGCCGCGCTCCCGCCCGAGGCCCGGCCGGTGGAACTTAAAGCTGCGCGCAACGGCGCGCTCTACGCCCTGCTGCCGAACGGCTGCGAGCTGCTCGTCCAGGAGAAACGCAACGCGCCGGTGATCGCCGTGCAGGCCTGGGTGCGCACGGGCGCCATCCACGAGGGCAAGTGGCTGGGCGCGGGCCTGAGCCACTTCTGCGAACACCTGCTGTTCAAGGGGACGGCCCAGCGGCCCGCCGGCGTGCTGGATCAGCAGATTCGCGGCGCGGGCGGCGACAACAACGCCTACACCAGTTCCGAACGCACCGTCTACCACATCACCAGCGCTGCCGAGGGCTTCAACGTCTCCTTCAGCGTGCTCGCGGACATGCTGATGGATTCCACCTTTCCCCCGGATGAAACGGTCAAGGAACACGCGGTGGTGACCAAGGAGATCGAGCGCAACAACGACAGCCCCGACGGCATGTTCGAGGACGCTTTGCAGCGCACCCTCTACCAGGTTCATCCTTACCGCGTCCCGGTGCTGGGCTACCCGGACCGTTTCGCGCGCGTCACGCGGGATGAAGTGTTCGCCTATTACCAGGCGCGCTACGCTCCGCAGTTGAGCACCTTCATTGCAGTGGGCAATTTCGACTCCGCCGCAGTCTTGCCGCAAATGGCCAAGACGCTGAGCGCCTGGAAACGGAAGGACGTCCAGCCTGCGGACGTCCCGGAGGAGCCGGAGCAGCTTGCGCCGCGGGAAACGCGGCTCGCCCATCCCTTGTGCGAAGTGCCGCGGCTGGTGCTGGCCTTCCCCACGGTCTCGATGCGCCACTCCGACATGTATGCCCTCGATCTGCTGGCCAGCATCCTCGGGGACGGGCGCAGCAGCCGCTTGTACCGCACCGTGAAGGACAAGCAGGGCCTGGTCCTGGAGATCAACGCCATCCACTACACGCCGCAGTACCTGGGTTATCTGGCCGTTGAGGCCACGGCCGCGGCGGGCAAAATCGAAGAGGGGCGCGGCGCCATCCTGAAGGTGCTCGATGAGGCCCGGACAAAACGCCCCAGCGATGAGGAATTGGCGCGTGCGAAACGCAAGATCCACACCGAGCACGTCTTTCGCCAGATGACCGCCGACGGCGTCGCCGAAGATCTGGGCAGTGATTGGCAGACCGCGGGCGACTTGGATTTCTCCAGCCGCTATGTGGAACGAGTGCAGCAACTGACCGCGGACGAAGTCCTGCGCGCGGCGCGCAAATACCTGCTTCCCGAAAAACTCAACACGGTCATTCTCGAACCTGAAGCCAAGGCGCGGGCGGCCCTGGCCGCGGAGCCGGCGGCAGGGCCTGAAGCGCTGCTGGCCACGCTCCAAGCCGAACTGCAAACGCTGGGCAGCGATCCCGGCGTGGCCAAGGTGAGTCTGCTGCCGGACCACGGCGTCTTCGAGTTGACTCTCAAGAAACCTTCCGGTTTGCGCCTGGTGGTGCAGGAAGACCATTCACTGCCGGTCGTGGATTTCACGCTGGCCGCGCTCGGCGGCGCGCGCTGGGAACCGGCCGAGTTGGCCGGAGCGGGCAACCTGGTGGCCGAGATGCTGGACCGCGGCACCGCCAGCCGCAGCAAGCTGCAGATCGCCGAGCAGGCCGAAGGCATGGGCGCGAGCTTGAGCGTGTTTTCCGGGTACAATGCGTTCGGCCTCAATGCCAGCGGACTGAAAGAGGACGCGGCCAGCCTGCTCGAACTGACCGCCGAGTGCATGCTCCAACCCGTCTTCCCCGCGGATGAAACCGAGAAGCTCAAGGCCGAGGTCCTGCAACAGATCGCCCAGGAAGACGAGTCGCTCTTCACGCTCAACAGCAAGTTGCTCCGCCCGCTCCTTTTCGGCGCCCACCCTTATGCGCGGCAAGTGCTGGGCACTCCGGAAACTGTCGCCAAGGTGACGGCCGGCGACCTGCGCAAGCTGCACCGAGCCTGGGTATACCCTGAGAACCTGGCGCTCTCCGTCATTGGCGACATCAGCGCGCTGGAGGCGCTGGCCCTGGCCAGGGCGAAACTGGGCGAGCTGAAGCCTGGGGAGGGCCGCGCGCCCGCTGCCCCGGCCCTGCTCGAATTGGCCGGGGAGAGGAAAGGCTCGGGAGAGAAAGCCGGCATTACGGGAGCCATTCTGACGCTGGCGTTCCGCGTCCCCGGCCTCAAGAGCCCCGACCGCGAAACGCTCGATCTGACCGCCGGGCTGCTCTCGGGGTCGGGCGGGCGGCTCTATACGGCCTTGCGCGAGAAAGAGGCCTTGGCCTACGAAGTGGGCGCGGACAACGATTGCCAGTTGGATGGCGGTGCTTTTACCTTCTACATCCAGACTGACGCGCAGTCGCTGGACAAAGCCCTGAAAGGCATGTGGGCTGAAGTGCGCCGCCTGCGCGCCGAACCCCCGCCGCGCGATGAGCTTGAACGGGTCAAGAGTTACCTCGCCGGCACGGAAGCGATAGCCCTCCAGAACGAAGGCGATTTGGGCCAGCGCCTGGCCTTGGCGCAGCTCTACGAAGAAGGCGCCGCGCATATCTTTGGCCGGAAAGCGCGGCTGGAAAAGATCACGGCCGAGGATGTCAAAGCCGCGGCCGTGAAATACTTTGATGAGCAGAAATGGGCTGAGGCAGTGGTCAAGCCAGCCGGGGTGAAGAGTGATAAGTGACTAGGGGCGCGTTGAGAAGTTTGTGGAACGGTAGGACAGGCTTACCAGCCTGTCCGGACAGCCTGGAAAGGCTGTCCTACTGGCGGGCCGCGCCATGAGAGAAGATCCCAATCCTCTGGCCACACTGCACCCGTGGGCGCGGAAGGTGTGCCGCTTTCTTAAAGCCTCGATGCGCGTTTGCTGGCGGGGGGTTAAACTCAGCGTGCTCGCCCTTATCGCGTGTCTCGTTGCCTGTCCGTTCACGATAAATCCCTGGTTCAGGGAGTGTTTCTGGGGCGTCATCCAGGTTGTTATCGTGGCGGCCTTCCTCCTTGGCTGTGCAAGCCTTGCGCTTGGCTTTGTTTGTTACTTACTGTGCCTGGTCGTGATTGCCTTGTTCTTCATGCGCTACTCGCTGGGCCAATTGATGGTTACAATTCTGTGGTATGGAACGTGTATGACGTTGCTCATCCGGTTGCCGGGTGAGTGGAAAGTGATACCTGCCGCGGCCTTGGCCTTCCTTGTCTTAATCGTGTGGGTCTACGTCATGGCCCATGATTCTGAAGAGCCGTGGTTCACGCCGGAGTTCGTGCGCCGGACGCTGGGACCCAAGCGCATTCCTGAAGAAGATGAGGAATGGGCGGCGCACGCCAGGGAGCAACCCCAGCCTGTGCAGCAGACCAGTGCAAGCGGCCAGCAAGAGCAGGCCAAACTCGTGGCAGCCGAACAGCCAATGAGCGACGGAACCGCAACCAAAAGCGGGTGACGAGTGGCGTGTGACGTGTGACGGGTGACGGGTGGCGTGTGACGGGTGGGAAGTAACAAGAGATATTCCCGCGCGCGTTGTGGCATGGCATAAGTCCCCTGCTTCCCACAACTCCCATTGGACACGCCGGTGCGCGCCTTGATTCGTGTCACCTG
>JBEKKG010000533.1:0-5676 GCA_050010835.1 Planctomycetota bacterium | reverse complement strand
GGATGCCCGATGGGTTCTGCACCTCCAGCGCGGCCCGCCCACCAAGGTAGTGATGCACCACCGCCGCACGGTGGGTGAGCAGCATTCCCGGGCGCGAGGGAAAGCGCGCCGGCGCCGCCGCCTCAGCCTTTCCCCGGTGCTGATTGAGCAGATGCTCCAACACGCGAATCCGGGCCTCACGATGCACAGGCCCCATCGTCGTGACGGATGCCCGCAACTGCTCGCGGCGCTGCTGCCAGTCCTCATAGAGCGTCGGAACCGCCGCTGTTTCGCTCACAGGTCCGCAGTCCTCAACATCCACCACAGAGAAGGGATTTTCGATTTTTGATTTTCGATTTCAGCATGGCCGGCGGTGCAATCGAAAATCGAAAATCTAAGATCCAAAATCTCCTAGTGTCGGAAGTGCCTGATGCCAGTGGTCACCAGGGCCACGTTGTACTTGTCGCAGACAGCGATTACCTCGCTGTCCTTGACACTGCCGCCCGGCTGGATCATGGCCGTCACGCCGGCCTTGGCCGCGGCCTCGGGCCCGTCGGGGAACGGGAAGAAGGCATCGCTGGCCAGCACCGCGCCTTGGGCGCGCTCGCCGGCCTTGCGGATGGCAATCCCAACCGAATCCACGCGCGACATCTGCCCGGCCCCGACGCCGACAATGGCAGAGCCGCGCCCCAGCACGATGGCATTGGACTTGACGTGCTTGCAGATAACCCAGGCAAACTTCAGCGCCGCAAGCTCCTCCGGCGTCGGCTCGCGCTTCGTCACGGTTTTCAGATTGGCGAACTCCGCATCTTCCGTCAACCTGTCGAGGCACTGCGTCAAGACTCCGCCGGGAACCGTGCGCACGTCCCGCCAGGCGGTGGCGCGCGCTTCGAGGCGCAGGTTGTGCGCCGTGCCTTCCAGGCCGCCAGTCTCTACCACGATGGCCTCCGCACCCCATTTCTTCTTCCTGGTCAACAGCTCCAGGGCGTCCGGGCTGACGGCCGGCGCAACCAGCGCGTCAAGCTTGAAGCCCTTGATTTCCAGGATCTCGCCGGCGATCCGCTTATCCAGCCTGCCGTTCAGGCCCAGGACGCCGCCAAAAGCCGAGACCGGGTCGCCGGCATAAGCCGCCCGGTAGGCCGTGAGCAGATCGTCCGCCGCCGCTGCGCCGCAAGGGTTGTTGTGCTTCACGATGCAGGCCGCCGGCCGCGAGAACTCCTTCACGATCTCGAAGGCGGTGTTCATGTCCAGCAGGTTGTTGAAGCCGATCTCCTTGCCGGAAAGCTGGCGTCCCTGCGCCACGCAAGGCTCATTGAACCCCGGCAACACGTACAGGGCCGCGTCTTTTTGGTGCGGGTTCTCGCCGTAGCGCAGGACCTGTTTCAAGACCCCGTGCAAAGTAAAGGTGGGCGGCGGGCCGTCCTCGCCCAGGCTCTCCAGATAGCCGCAAATGGCCGCGTCATAGCGGCTGGTAGTGGCATAAACCTTGGCCGCGAGACGCAAGCGCGTCTCGCGCAGCGTTGCGCCGCCATTGGCTGCCAGTTCAGCCAGGACGCCGGCATAGTCCTCGGGGTCGCTGACGACCGTCACGGATTCCCAGTTCTTGGCGGCGGAGCGGAGCATGGCCGGGCCGCCAATGTCAATCTGTTCGATGGCCTCCTCCAAGCCCGTGCCCGGCTTGGCGATGGTCTGCTCGAACGGGTAGAGGCTGACCACGAGCAGGTCCAGCGGCTCGATGCCGTGTTCGCGCGCCTGGGCCTCGTGGGCCGGGAGGCCGCGCCGGAAGAGCAGCCCGCCGTGGACCTTGGGATGCAGCGTCTTGACCCGGCCGTCCAGGATCTCCGGGAAGCCGGTCCAGTCGCTGACGTCCACAACTTTCAGGCCGGCCTCGCGGAGAGCCTTGGCTGTCCCGCCTGTGGAGAGCAGCTCGATGCCCAGCCCCGCCAGCCCTCTGGCGAATTCGGCGATCCCGGTCTTGTCCGAAACGGAAATGAGCGCGCGCGCGATCTTGGACATGAAGAACTCCCTTCACCTTTGGAACCGCAGATGAACGCAGATACGAAAAAAAGTCGTTATCCGCGTTCATCTGCGTCCATCTGTGGTTTCAAGAACCTCACATGTTTTTGACCTTCAGGAACAGCAGCACCATCACGATCACCAGCATCACTCCCGCGATGACAATGGCCACCCACATGCTGCGGCGCATGCTCTCCACTTGTTCGCGCAGGGATTCGGCTTCTGTCTTGGCGCGTTGCGAGCGGACCTGCTCGATCTTGAAAGCCCGGATGATGGTGGACTTGCCTGCGTCGAGCCGCTGGGCCGCGGGATCGTGGCCCATCTTGACCAGCTCCAGGTCCTCGAACAACTGCTCCGGCGTCTGGTAGCGGTCGTTGGGGTCCTTGGCCATCATGCGTTCAAGGATCTGGACTACGGAATCCGGAATCTTGGGATTGAGGATCCGCGGGTCCGGCAGGTCGGCCTTGATGTGCTGGCGCATCACGGAGCTGCCGGAGCCCTCAAAAGGCGGCCTACCCGTGACCATGTGGTACAACGAGCAGCCCAGCGAGTACTGGTCGGAACGCCAGTCAATGGCCTCGATACCCATGGCCTGCTCAGGCGAGATGTAATCCGGCGTGCCCAGCACTTCGCCTTCCGTGGCGATCATGTGGTCGAGCTTGGACTTGACGAAACCGAAGTCGCCCAGTTTCACCATGCCCTTGCGCGTGACCATCATGTTGCCCGGTTTGATGTCGCGGTGCACGATGTCGAAGGTGCGGATGTAAGCGATGGCGCGCAGAACCTGCAGGGTGTAGTCAATGGCCGTGGTGGCAGGGAGCGGACCTTCCCGTTCGATCATGTCCTCGACCGTCTCACCGTCCACAAACTCCATCGAGAAGTAATAGAGGCCCCGCTCACGGCCGACGTCGTAGACCTGGATCAGGTTCTGGTGGCTCAAGCGCCCGGCCAGGCGCGCCTCCAGCAGAAACCGTTTCTTGAATTCCTCGTCCGCCAGCCACTTCTTGTGCAGCACCTTGAGGGCCACGCCGCGCGACATGGAAAGCTGCGTGGCCTTGTACACGGTGCCCAGGCCGCCGTCGCCGATCTTGCCGATGATCTCATAGTTGCCGATGCGCAGCGGCTCGCCTTTCTCTTCGTCGCGGCTCATGCGGTCCAGAGCGGTCTTGATGGCCCGCACCTCTTCCGGGGTCATGAAGCCCTTGGCCACCATGATGGTCTCAATCTGCTCCGGCTCGCGGTCTTCCGACCGCGCCGCATCCTGGGCCGCAAGGCACTCCTGCACCTGGACGTCGCTGACCAGGCCGTTCTCAACGGCCAACTGCTCAAAAGTCTTGGGTCCTTTACGGGCCATATTCATCCCTGGGCAGCCGGGCCTGTGCCGCCGTGCTCCTTTGTGCCAGGGTCGTTCTCCGCCTGCGGTCCCGGCGGCCCTGGTTTCTTGTCTCCATCTCCCGGAGGCCCAATGTTACTCTGGACGTTCTGTTTGGCGAGAGCTTCGGCGAAACGGCGGACACAATCTTCCTGTTCGATAGTCTCAATGGAAAAAGGCCGCAAGGTGCGCATTTTGTCAATGGCTTCCGCCGCTGCCAACCCGCGGCTGGCCAACGCACAGGCCAGCATGGTCCCGGTTCGTCCCAGGCCCGCGCCGCAGTGGACCACCACCGCCCGGCCTTCCGCTTCCGCGGCCCGCTGGAACTCGAGGAATTGTCTGACCTGCACCATCGTCGGGGCCGTGAAATCCGCAACCGGGAGGTGCAGATAACGGAAGCCGAATTCCTCGATGTAAGCCCGGTCCAACGGCGTTTCCGTAAGCGAGACTATCGCACGGATATTGTGCGCATACAGAAACTCCAGGTCGTTCCTGAGCTTGCCGAACGTGCCGGGGCGTTCCATGCCGGCGAGCACGCCTTCGAGCACAAAAGTGAAGTTGTTCGGCATACGACGTCCCTGGCACAAGAGGATTTTGGATTTTCGATTTTCGATTTTCGATTGCATCACCGGACGTGCCAAAATCGAAAATCAAAAATAGAAAATAGAAAATTCATTCTCTGCGTTCCTCTGCGCCCTCTGCGTTGAAAAACCCGGCCTATTTCAGCAACCTGCGCAGCACCTTCCCGGTCGGCCCCTTTGGCAGCTCCGTGCGGAACTCCAGGGCGCGCGGCACCTTATAGGCAGCCAGCAGGCCGCGGCAATGCTGCAACAATTGCTCTTCCGTGGCCTGCACCCCCGGCTTCAAAACGACAAAACCTTTGAGCGTCTCTCCCTTCCTCTCGTCCTTCACGCCGGCCGCGCCGGCCTCCAGCACCGCGGGGTGCTGCAGCAGGGCAGCCTCAACTTCCGCGGGAAAGACCATTTCCCCTGCAACCTTGACCATCTCGCGCAGGCGGCCGGTGATCCGCAGGTAGCCTTCTGCCGTGAGTTCGCCCATGTCTCCGGTGCGCAGCCAGCCGTCGGCGGTGATCGTCTTGGCGGTCTCTTCCGGCCGGTTGTGATAGCCCTTCATCACGTTGGGGCCGGCCACCCACACTTCGCCCGTCTGGCCCGCGGGGAGGTCCCGCAGTGTTTCCAAGTCCACGATGCGGACTTGCACCCCTGCAATGGGCTTCCCCACGGTGCCGGCCAGATGTGCACCAGGCGTGTTGAAAGCAATCACGGGGGAGGCCTCGGTCTGCCCGTAGCCTTCCAGCAAAGCGACACCAAAAACTCTCTCGAACTGCTGCCGCACTTCGTCCGGCAGGGCCTCGCCGCCGGCAATCGCCAGGCGCAGGTGTTTCATATCCACGGGGCGGCGCTCCTGCATCCGCGCGACCAGGCGGTACATGGAGGGCACCATCATCCAGGTGTCGCACTTGAGCGCCGCAGAGACCTTGAGCACACCTTCGGGGTCGAAGCGCGGCAGCGGCGCCAGCGACGCCCCCACGGACAGCGGGCCCAGCACGGTTCCGGTCAGGCTGAACGTGTGGAACGTAGGCAGGCACGCCAGCAGCCTGTAGCTGTGATCTATGCTCATCCCCTGGATGCCGTCCACGGCATTCGAGGCCACATTGCGATGGGTCAGCATCACGCCCTTGGGCTTGCCTGTCGTCCCCGAAGTGTAGAGCAGCGTGGCGACATCGTCCGGCGCGGGGCGCGGCAAAGGCACGCCGCCGTCCACGTCAGCCGCGGCCAGGGCCGCGCAGTCGAGGACCCGCGTTCCCAGAGGAGCGAGCTTGGCGCTGAGGGCCGGCGGCGCAACGATGGCGTCCGCGCCGGCATCGTTCACGATCCATTTCAGTTCCTCCGGCGGCAACAACAGGTTCAGCGGCAGGGCCTGCTTGCCGGCGTACAGAACGGCCAGATACGACATCACGAATTCCGCCGACATCGGGAAATACAAGGCCACCACCGGCCCGCTGGACTCTTTGCGCAACGCGCGCCCCATGCGCCGGCTCGCGGCCAGCAGTTCGCCGTACTTGACGGTCCGCTCGGACTGGACAATGGCGGGAGCGTCCGGCGCTTCTTGGGCGGGGCCTTCCACCAGCTCCAACACGTTCAGGTTCCGTTCAGCCATTGCGCGTGCCCCTATTCCTCAAACCCGATCTGCATTTCGTGATCGAAGACCTGCTCGAAATCGTACACGTTCTCGAAGTCGGCGCGCGTATCCGAGTCCTGTTTGGACATGATCTGTTCCTCAACCAG
>JBEKKG010000532.1:0-5684 GCA_050010835.1 Planctomycetota bacterium | reverse complement strand
ACTCCTCCCTCAAGTCCGCGAAGAGCACCGGGTCTACCGCGTGCAGCTTCCCGTTCAATTCGAAGCGCTTGCAGCGCTTCATGATTTCTTCCGGCGCGCCCTTGGCAATCAAGCGGACGCCGCCGCCGTTGCCGACGACCACGGACATCACCTTGCGGCCGAAGTCGAAGGGGATTTCATCAATCTTGCTTTGTCCAGTGATGTCCACTTCTTCTATGTGGGCCAGGACCGCGCGGTCCAGCACATTCTTCAAGCCCGTCTGAAAGTGGCTGTTCAGCAAGGCCAGGCGCAACACTTCGTCACTCTCGTTTTTGACGACATCGCAATGCTTCTCCAGAATGACGCGGTCCAGAGTCAACGTGCCCGTCTTGTCAGTGCACAGCACATCCATTGCGCCGAAGTTCTGAATTGAGTTCAGGCGCTTGACGATGACCTTCATGCGCGACATCGCCAAGGCGCCCTTGGACAGGCACACGGTTACGATCATCGGCAACATCTCGGGCGTAAGGCCAACCGCTACAGCCAGGCCGAACATAAAGGCCTCGAACCAGTCGCCCTTTGTAAGCCAATTGATTATGAATACGCTGGGCGCCATGAAGGCCATGAACGCGATCATCAGCCAGGTGAAACGCCGCACGCCTTGGTCAAAACTCGTCTGCACCTGTTGGCCCACGATGCTCTTGGCCATGCCGCCGAAATAGGTACTGCGGCCGGTCGCAATTACCACGGCTTGTGCCGTGCCGCTCTCGACGTTCGTGCCCATGAAGCAGACGTTGGTCAATTCGAGCGGCTGCACGCCCTTTCGGACTTCACACAGATCGAATTTCTCGGCTGGGAAGGACTCCCCCGTCAGACTGGCTTGGCTGATGAACAGATCTTTCGCCGCAACCAAGCGCACATCGGCCGGGATCATATCTCCCGCCGCCAGCAAGACGACATCTCCGGGCACGAGTTGCTCCAGGGGTTGTTCCTGGCGCTTGCCATCGCGCAGGACCGTCGCCGTGATATTGATCATCGCCTTGAGTTTGGCGGCGGCGGCATCCGCCTTCGATTCCTGAATGAACCGCAACAGCACGCTTAGAATGACCATCGCTCCAATTATGATCGCAGACGGCACATCGTCGCTGAGGAACGAAGCCACTGAGAGCACGGTCAAGAGCAGGCCCAAGGGATCGCGGTAGTAAGTGCGAACCAGCCGTAGGCTCCAATGCGTCCGCTTCTCCTCTGCGACATTGTTGGGGCCGTATTGGCCCAGACGTTCTTCTGCCTCATCCTGCCGCAGACCGGCGGCTGAAGTCTTGGCCAGTGCGAAGACGGCCTCTTTCTCTTTATAGGCGCACTCAAGCAACAGCGGTGAGACAGAGGGCGAGGCTATGGCCATGAGGTTGTGTTCCTGGGATACTGCGGCCTGGGCTGGAACCCCTATTCCAGTGATCGCTGCGTTGTTCCTCTGGCAGCGCACCGCGCCCGCGTTGCCCTGGGCGAGCAGGGGAGCCTAGAAGCGCAAGCTGGCCAAGTCAAGGGCTGGCCAAAGAAAAAACAGCCAGCTCAGCCACTGGTGCAGGTAGGACAGCCTTTCCAGGCTGTCCGGACAGGCTGGAAAGCCTGTCCTACCACAGGTCCCTGGATGTTGTTCACCGGCCACACAGGGCGCTTTCCAGCCAGGACGCGAAACACATCCTCGATCACCGCTGCGTAAGCCAGGTTCGCTTCCGCAGTTTGCGCCGCTGAGTGGGGTGAGAGGACTGTCTTCCGGCTCAGCAACAGCGGATGGTCCAGCGGCGGCTCTTCGGGAACAAAGACATCGAATGCCGCCCCGGCGAGCCGGCCGGCTTCCAGCGCCCGGCCTACGGCAAGCGCATCCACAATGGCCCCGCGGGCGCAATTGAGGAACAGAGCCGTGGGCTTCAGCCACCCCAGTTCCCGCGCGCCGATCAGGCCCCGCGTGGACTCGTCCAGGGGCGTGTGCACGCTGACCACGTCGCTGCGCGACAGGAGTGCGCGCAACGGGACCTTCTGCGCGCCCAGGCGCCGTTCCTTGGCGCGGTAACGGACAATGTCCGTGTACAACACTTTCATGCCGAAGCCGCGGACCGCGGTTGTGGCCACCGTTGTGCCGATGCGGCCCAGGCCCAGGATGCCGAGCGTCTTGCCTTCAAGCTGCAACGACTTGCAGCTCTCGCGGAACCCGAAATTCCCTTCCCGCACGGCCTTGTCGCCGGCCACGGTGTGCTTCGCCAGCGCCAGGATCATGCTCCAGGTGTGCTCGGCCACGGCCACCCGGCTGCCGGCCGGAGTGTTGACCACCCACACGCCCGCCGCGGTGGCAGCAGGGATGTCAATATGGTCCACGCCGATGCCGTGCCGCGCCACGACCTTGAGCCGCGGAGACGCCGCGATGATTTTTTGCGTCACGCAGCCTTTCGTGCGGATGACAATCGCATCTATCTGTTCGGTTGCGGCTAAAGCCGCGAGGCTGTCTTCATCGTACCCTTGCGGCCGCACGATGCGCGTGCGCTGTTCCAGCAAGGCCAGGTATTTGGGGTGGATTTTCTCGACGAGGAGAACGGTGGGTTTTGGTTTCATGCCTGCCCTTAATCAAAGAACTCTGATATCGGAACTCTGAAGCCCGGCAAAATCTCGCCGCCGTCAATTTCCTCCCCGTCGTGGACGATTGAAGGCGTCCCGCCGCGCGGGAAAACCCTGACGGTGCGCGTCTGCGGATCGGCAACCCAGACCATGTCCACACCCGTTCTGTGGTAATCCTGTATCTTGTCCTCAATGTCGGACCAAGTGTCGTCCTCCGACAGAACCTCTACTACAAGATCCGGAGGTGCTCGCAAGAAACGTTTCTTCGCCTCGCCTTTGGGCACGCGCTTGTACGAGAGAAAGACCACATCCGCAAGGCGGCAGCGCGGCAGTTCCGAGCGGATGTGAATGCCCGTTTCGCCTGTCACCACCCTTCCCAACTTGTTGGCGATGACGAAATTGCGCACAATCCCGCAGACGTTGGCCACGACCAGGCTGTGTGTATAGGCTCCACCCATGGATTCCACAATCTCCCCGTCTATCAACTCCGCGCGCGGGCTGACCTTCGACGCCAAGGACAGCGCCTCAAACTCCTCGCAGCTTATCATCACTTTGGGTTCCATTTCTCTTCCTCCCCCATTCAACATATCATGGCCCAGGCCGCCGGGCAATCTTATCCAAGAGGTGAGATCGGGAGTGTTTCATCTCAGTTAGCCTGCGAAGGAGCCACGGGCGCCTTCGCCCGTGGTACGGCGGGCGAGGCGCCCGCCGCTCCTAACTGAAATGAAACACTCCCGGTGAGATTCACCTTTTCCGCTTTTGGAGTTCCGCTTTCAGGGTCTTGATCTCCTTCTCATCCGCGTCCAGGGAGTCTTGGGTCTTCTTGAGCTTGGCCTGAAGATCGGTTACCTGTTTGTCATCGTTGGTTTTGTCGGTGGTGAGTTTCTTGATCTGGTCCTGCAAGGCCTTGTCATGCTTGGCCGCATCGTCGCCTGGCTTTGCCGGCACCGCTTTCTTGATCTCATCCTGGAGCGCCGCCAGCCGCTGCTCGGCCTTCTTGTGCGCTTCGCGTTCAGTGTTCAACTGCTGTTGCAGGTCCTTCTGAGCGGCGGCCGCCGCTGTGGCCAGGCGCTGCCGTTCGGCATCGTCTGGCTGCGCCGGCGCCTGCTTCTTGGCCGCGGCCTTCAGGTCCGTCAACTCGTTGGTCAGGGATTCGACGGCGGCCTGGGCGATAGCCAGCTTCTTCCGGACCTGTTCCAGTTCCTGCGTGATTTGAGAGAGTTTGGCTTGCGCGTCCTCGCAAGCCTTCCGCTTGGCCTCAAAATCCACCTTCAAGAGCGTGCGTTCATCCTCAAGCTTCGTGACCTCGCCAGACCGTATCCACAACCCCGCTACTGAGCCCACGGGCAGTGCGCCCACGGCCGCCAAGGCAATCAGCATGCTTTTCCGCCGCCAGAAAGAAGGCTTGGCAACGCAGATCAAGCCGAGGTTCGCCGGTCTGGCAAGGCCCATCGGAGGGGTCTGTTCGGCATCACTCATCCTGTGAATCCCGTCTCACATTTCTGTTCTACCAAAAACGGAAGAACAGTGCAATATACGGCTCTTGATAACCGTTCAGTTCGAGCCGCGACCGTGAGGGAGCGGACATTGCCGCTTGCTTACGCGCGCGGCTCGGAGACTGAACGGTTACGGCTGTTGCAACTTTCGCTAAAGTAGGGAGGCCTTTCTGGACGAATCTTCTACATGATGAAAACGTCACCGCTCAAGTCCTCGCTTGCCGCCGCTGAGGAGCTGCTGTTCGATCTGCCGCCCAGTCCTCCAAGCCGCACGAAGGTACTGCGCTCCGCGGCATTGCTGGCCCACAAGCAGCCGCTGCACCTGGGAGGCTTTTTGAAGCCGCTCATCGGCGCCCACCCGGCTTGGCCGGCCGGCGCCTGGGTCATGGGCGCCGCCGCACAACTTGCCCGGCGCGCAGCGGTGCCCCCGCCCATGCGCTGGCTTGAGAAACTCGCGGCGGCATTTGCGCTGCCCGGCACGACAGCCCTGGTTCCGCCTGCGGGCTTTGCGGGATTGCCCGCCGGGGTGTGGAGCGAACCGGCGCTTTTGGGCGAAGTGCTCCAGGCGGCGCGCGAAGCGCCCGCTGTGCCCCGCCGCCAGGGGCGGGCGGGGCGTGTCAGTGTGGGCAGCGTCTATACGCCCTGCGCCGTGGCGCGCCCGATAGTGGCCGAGGTGCATGTCGGCCCGCGGCGGCTGGTTGACCCGGCGTGCGGCGCGGGCGTTTTCCTGCTGGAAGCGTTTGAGCGTGCCTTCCGCCGGCGCATGGAAGGCGGAGCACCGCCAAAAGAGGCCGCCGCCGCGGCGCTGAGCTACGAACTCACGGGCATAGACATGGATGCCCAGGCCCTCGCCGTCGCCGAGTTCTCGTTGCGATTCACGGCCTGGCGGCACTGCGGCCTTGAGGAAGACGTGCCGCTGGACCTGCGCCTGCAGGACGCACTGCTGCCTCTTCCGGACCTGGAAGGCCAATGTGAGTGTGTCGTGGGCAACCCCCCGTTCATCGAGGGGCGCGGCTTGAGCGCCACGCAGTTGGCGGGCTTGCGGCAACGCTTCTGCTGCGCAGCCGGCGGGAAGGTCAATCTCTTCGCCGTATTCGTGGAGCGCGGCCTGGAACTGCTGAAGGAAGGCGGCGTTTTGGCTTACGTCCTGCCCGCAACGTTTCTGCGCAACGCCCGTTACCGCGGTTTGCGCGAGGTCCTGATGCGGCACACTCTGGAAGCCATCCGCCCGCTCCAGGCCGGGAAATTCGGCGGGCGGGTGGTGGAGACGGTGGTCCTGCGCGTGCGCAAGCATCCGCCGCTGCAGAACGCGCGCGTCCAGCTTGCGGGCGGCCCGGTGTTGCAGTCCCATTTGACGCTGGGGCCCGCCTTGCGCTTCTGCGAGCACTTGCGGCGCGGCCTGAGGCGGCAAATCGAGCTTATGGAACGCCACGGCGTGCCTCTGGGCGAATGCTTTGACGTCCGCGATGGCATCTCCACGGGCTTCCAGCCTTTTCCCCAACGCTTGATTGGCCGCGTCGAGGACAGCCGCTTTATCGCTGGAGACGGCACCATTCTGCCCTTTGATCCCCGCGTCCACAAAAGGGTGATTGACGGCGG
>JBEKKG010000531.1:0-5705 GCA_050010835.1 Planctomycetota bacterium | reverse complement strand
TGGCTACTGTTCTCGTCCAAATCACGTTTGGACCATGGCTCTTTGACAATTGAATAGAGACAGCATTGAGCTTTCAGGTGGCCGAACTCGCTGTTGATTATATCGTTATTCTCATGGCCGTATATCTTTATCTGCACCCGATTCTATCCCTGTTATATCGTGAAACGATCCCTAGTATATCTTGAAACGATCCCTAGTATATCTTGAAACGATCCCTATTATATCTTGAATCTATCCCTAAAAGGCCAGTGTTTTAAGGACTTAGAGCAATGGGAACTCCCTGGGACTTCATCGTGTTGGCCTGGACTGTGCACCGCAGAGGACGCGGAGGACGTGCACGAACGCCAGAGAAAAAAAGTGTGTGGCTGATCGCTGGTGTAGTAGTAGACATAGCGGCCGTTCGCGCTATAGTGAACGTGGGAGTGGGCTCGGGTTGGAGGGTTTCCTGACATGCGCGCTTCAACTGCCTGGATAGCTGGCCTTGCAGCGGCCCTGCTGGCCATTCAAGTCTCGTCAGCGCAGGCCGCGGAGCAGCCCGCCGAGGCTGCTGCCATGGACTCGCTGGAGCACCAGCTCGAAGCCGAGTGGCTGGCGCAGGACTGCGCGCAAACGCACCAAAAGATGGGCACGCAGTCCGACGCCGCCGGTGGCGTGGACGGCATCAAGACCGGCGGTTTTGCTTTCCACACGAACAATGAAGACAAGCCCTGGTGGCAAGTGGACCTGGGGACTTCCCAGGAGCTTGCGCGCGCGGTGGTCTTCAACCGCTGCTCACCCGACTGGGCGCGCGCGCGCACGCTCACCGTGCTGCTGAGCGACGAGGGCAAGGAATGGCGCGAGGCCTACCAGCATGACGGTTCTTTCTTTGGCGGCGTGACGGACAACAAGCCCCTGACGGTGGACCTGAAAGGCGCCAAGGCGCGCTTCCTGCGCATCCAGCTTCGCGAGCGCAACTGGCTGCACCTGGATGAGATCGAAGTCTACCCCACGGCTGACCCCAAGAAGAACATCGCCCTGCACTGCCCCGCCGACCAATCGTCCGTCAGCGAATGGTCCGTGGCGCACGCGGTCCCGCAAGCCGTGCCCACGGAACTGCCCGTGCAAGCGGCCATTGACCGCGGCCGCCGCGTCGCCGCCGAGATGCAAGCCGCCGGCCGCGAGGTGCAGCCCACTCTGGACGAGTTGGACCGCGTGGAAAAAATCTTTAAGGCGAAAGCGCTGGAGCCTACAGCCAAGGAGCAACTCAGGGAACTTTACCGCCAGGCGCACCAGGCCATCCGCAAGCTGGTGTTCAGCGACCCGCTGCTGGCCTTCGACAAACTGCTCTTCGTCAAGCGTGTCACCTTCCGGTCCAGCCACATTTACACCGATTACTTCGACGGCAGCCACGACTTCGGCGGCAATCTGTGCGTGCTCTCCCCCGTGGCGCCGGACGGCAAAGTCACGGAACTCGTCCCGGAACTGAATGGCGGCATCTTCGGCCGCTGCGACTTGTCCTGCGACGCGCAGAAGGTCGTCTTCTCATACAAGAAACGCGGCTCGGGCTATCGCATCTACGAAGTCGCCATGGACGGCACGGGCTTGCGCCAGCTTACGCAGGACGGGGCAGATGAGCCGGACATGCTCAAACAGTTTGGCCACGGTTACGACGACATGGACCCCTGCTACCTGCCCAACGGCAAGATCATGTTCGCCTCAACCCGCTCCAAGCGCGCTGTGTTGTGCCACAACAGCTTCACCAGCACCGCGCTGCATGTGATGGACAGCGACGGCGGGAACCTGCACTTCGTTTCCGGCAACACGGTCAATGAGTTCACTCCGACGGTCATGAATGACGGCCGCGTCCTGTACACGCGCTGGGAATACGTGGACAAGGGCAGCGGCGACGTGCAGAGCCTCTGGTGCATGCACCCCGACGGCACTCATGCCTGCCACGTTTACAAGAACAACGTCCGCCTCCCTTCCACGCTCATTGACGGGCGCCAGATACCCGGCGAGCACCGCTTCATTGCCGTGGGCGCGCCGCACATGCCCCTGGCGGTCGGTCCGGTAGTCCTGATAGACACCCATATTTCGCAGCTCACCCCCGACGCCATGACCAACCTTACGCCGGAAATCAAGTATCCCGGACACGGCGGCTACCCGACCACCGATAAGGGCTACTACAAGGAGCCGTGGCCGCTTTCCGACCGGCTGTTCCTGGTGGCCTACAACTCACAGCCGTCGCACAGCGCGCCGGCAGGTTACGGGCTGTACGTTCTGACGGCCTCCAACCACCGCGAGCTGCTTTACCGCGACCCGAAGATTTCATGCTGGCAGCCGATTCCGCTGCGGTCGCGGCCCTGTCCCCCGAACCTCAGTCCGGCCGCGGAGATCCCCGCGCTGGCGGAGCAGAAACAGGCTGCACTGGTGCTGACCGATGTGTACCAGGGCCTGACGGGCATCGAGCGCGGCAGGGTCAAGTACATCCGCGTCATGGAAGACGTCCCCAAGCCGTGGGCCTCTTCGTTCTGCGCGCCCGCCAACGGAGACGTGCTGGGCCTGCAGAATCCCGCCGTGGCTATGAACGGACACCTGGCGATCAAGAAGATGCACGGCATTGTCCCGGTCAATGAGGACGGCTCGGTGTCCTTCATTGTGCCGTCCGGCAAGAACCTTTATTTCCAGGCCCTGGACGCCAACTACATGGAACTTCAGCGCATGAGGACCTTCGTCAACCTCATGCCCGGCGAAAGCCGCTCCTGCATCGGCTGCCACGAGCCGCGGACCCACGCGCCGCCGAGCAAGCGCACGCTCGCCAGCCTCCAGCAGCCGCAGCCGCTGCAGTTTCAGCCCGGCGACAGCGGGCCGCGGATGATCCACTACCCCAGCGACGTGCAGCCCATCCTGGACAAGCACTGCATCAACTGCCACGGCAGCGACAAGCCCAAGGGCGACCTTGATCTGAGCGGGGAACTGACCACTCTCTTCTGCCGCTCTTACGAGAACCTGGTGAGCCGCAAGCTCATCAACCACATAGACGTGGACCCGCGCGACGCCTACATCCCGGCGGAGCCGCCGCTGACATTCGGTTCGCACCGCAGCAAGATGGTGCTGCGGCTCCTCAAGGGCGACGACGACGTTAAGCTGAGCCAGGAGGAGTTCGTCAGACTGGTGACTTGGATTGACGCCAACGCTCCTTACTACGGCATCTACGAAGGCCGGCGGAACATCAAATGGAAAGACCAGCCCGGCTTCCGGCCAGTGCCGGTTGCGGCGAAATAGGACGGATTTCTAAACACAGAGGGCGCAGAGTTCCTAGCTTTGGCCACGAAGGTACTTGTCAAGACAGACGTTACGTCGTATAATCTGTCTCAAGCGAACGAAGCCTTGTCCGACTTCCGTGCGGGCAAGGTCCGTGGGGCCGCGGTGCTGGTAATGCCTGCGGCGGAGATGAAAGAGGGGATGAAGGAGCATGGCATCTGCCCGGGAGTTGCTCGCCACAATCAAGGAAGCGGCTGAGCGGCTTAACAGAACCAGCGAAAGCGCGACGGCACACATTGTCGAATTGGATAAGTTCCTCGCAGCCAATTCACCTGGGGTCGAAGTGTGGCTTCATTCCGGCGCAGCCAGCGACCGGAAAGGAGGCTTGATCCGCATCCTGGAGGAAGAGGTTACGAATGCCGAGCAGCATAAGGTGAATGGTTATTACATTCTCGGCTACGCCCGCTGTGAAGATGGAGAACTTGGGATTGCCGTCGCCAGTTGCGCGACTCCCAGCGGCCAACAATGGGTGACGTCTGCACGGATGCCCGAATTGCTGCAAGTGAAGCGTCTCAGCAAAGCTCCCCGGCACGTCAAGATCGCGGCCATGGAACACATGCAGGAATTCCTGGCGCAGCTCGCTTGGGCCGCCAAGAAAGCAGCCAGCGACGCGGAAAATGCGACGGTGCCCTTTACGGAAGCCATGAACCCGCAGAAGCAGGCGCCCAAGTGACTTTGTCAGGCGCTGGCGATGCGGGCGGCGTGGTCCTCTTTGGGGACGATACGCAGCGGAGTTTTCGCGGGCACGGTGTCCACGGGCCGCATTTCGAAGTCCTGTTCGCGCCTGGCGGCCGGCTGTCTCTCGCCGATGTAGCGCCGCAGGACGTGGGTGCCGAGCTGGGTTGTCACCACATAGGGGATGGTGCCTGATTTCTCGGCGATCTCCTCGACGGTGATGCGGTTCTCGAGCGGTCCGCCGATGAGCGCGACGGGTTCGCCTACTTCCGGCAGGCCGGCGGCGCTGTGTTCCAGCGCGGTGATGTCGGCGACGATGCAGTTCATCGAAACCGTGCCCACCACGGGCACCTGCAGCCCGCGCGCGATGACGCAGGAGCGGCCGCTGAGCGCGCGGCGGTAGCCGTCGCCGTAGCCGATCGGCAGCGTGGCCAGCAGCGAGTCTTTGCGGCAGATGTGCGTGCGATTGTAGCCCACGGGCCAGCCCGCGGGACGGCGGCCGATGTGGATGATGCGGGCGTAGAGCGCCAGGGAGGGCAGCAATTCCAGCCTGTCGCGGCGCGCCGGCCAGGCGCGCAGGCCGTGCAGCAGGACACCGCAACGGACGAGGTCAAGCTGGGTCTGCGGGTGAAACACGGTGCCGGCGGAATTGGCGGCGTGGCGCAAGCGGAAGTGGATTCTGCGTTCCTCGCAGTAAGCCAGGAGCCGGCGGAAGAGCTTGATCTGCTGATGCGTAGGCTCCGGATCGGTTTCCTCGGCGCTGGAAAAATGGGTGAAGAGGCCTTCCAGTTCGAGCGTTTTCTCGGCCTGGACGCGTTCGACCGCGGGCCAGATCTCGTCCGGGCCGAAGCCGCCGCGGCCCATGCCGGTGTCGGCCATCAGATGCACTTTGGTCCTGCGCCCCCGCCGCGCGCCCTGCAACAGCGCGCGCGTGCGTTCCGCGAGCGCCGCGATCTCGTCCGTGCTGGAGACCGCGAACGTCAGGTCCGCCTCGATGCCCGCGCCGAGTTCCTGGGGCAAACAGGAAGTCAGCAATTGCACCGGGACGTCAATGCCGGCCTCGCGCAAGGCCAGGGCTTCCGCGATTTCGTTGACGCCCAGCCTCGTGGCGCCTGCTTCCAGCGCGGCGCGGGCCACCTGCACTCCGCCGTGCCCGTAGGCTTCGGACTTGACCACGGCCAGCAGGGCGGCGCCTTGTTTCAACAGGCTCAGCAGGATGCGGACGTTGTGGCGCACCGCTTCGAGATCAATCTCCGCCCACATGCGGACCGCTTCGGGAACGTCGCTTACGCGTGGACTCATGGCTGGATTGACACCTTCCCCACCCCGCGGCAATGGCACAGACATTGCCGGTTTCATTTTTCGGCGCGCTACGGGCGCGGCTTGAGGAAAAACTCAGAATCCGAAGGAGTTCGCCGCAAGGATTTGTTCCAAGGTTCAGGACACGAACGTTCGCAAGGTTTTACACAAGTCTTACAATTGATTTGCCTCCGCCTGACCATTGCGTTCGTCTAACCGGGTATGAATAGGACGCCGGGCAGGCATGTGCAGCGGCGAAGCGGCTCGAGTTCCTGCAGCTTGAGCGGCATGACGGTGAGTGAAGGAGCAAGGGCCATGAAGACAACAAGGGGCGAGGGGCGAGGGACGAGGGGTGATGGGCGAGGCGCGAGGCGCGTAGTGTTGTTCCTGCCGGTGCTTGCGCTGTTGACTTCGGGGTTTGCCTGGGC
>JBEKKG010000530.1:0-5709 GCA_050010835.1 Planctomycetota bacterium | reverse complement strand
TGCATGTCGCCGATCATCCGCTCCTTGAGCGTCTTCATGAACAGCCTCCCTTCGGCACAAGCCTTGACCGCCCGACACAGGCAATCGTTGGGAGACCATTATTCAAGAATCCATAAGGCATGCGACATTCACCCCCCACGTTACGCTTCTGGCGATAGCTCCACCGCGAAGCGGTTTAGTTCAACCTGGGTTAAACATCTGTTTTCGGCTCGGAAAAGGCCTTTTGCCGCGCTTGACAGCGGCTGACGATCCGTTCTCCAGGCTGCCAGGTGGATGGGTTCAAGGCGCTGAACACAGTCCTGATGCCGCTGATGAACTGAGGGGCATTGGAGCTGAAGAGGCCCTGGAGGGGGAAAGGAGAAGAACATGCCCGCGTGGGTCAAGGCAGCCATAATTACTGCTGCAACCACTGCGCTGGAAACACTGGCGCAGGAACTTGCCAGGCGGCTGTCTAGAGTGCACAGGTAGTACAAGCTGGGCCGCTCCCGTCATGGGGGCGGCCTGGCGCTTTTTCTATTTGGTATCCGTTATCTCTGGCTGGTGCCGTCAGATTTGAAGACCGCGTATGGCATGGCGTTCCCTGTGCTGAGGAGCTAGCGCAAGCGCAACCCGCCCGGCCCGAGCCTCATGGTAGCCCATGGCTGGCATTTTCCGCCGTCCTCATTGACCTGGCCCAACTCGGCTGCCCTCAGCATGATGCGCTCCGCCGCCTCTGGCCCAAGTTTGGACGTGGCCCCCTCAACGCACATGAGGGGGCCGGCAAGAACTTCTTCAATGCCGTTTGCCTTTTGGGCTGCATCCTCGGCTGTATCGAAGTAGTTCCTGTTTATGATGATGCCGCACATGCCCTCCTCATTCACCCAGGCAAGCGCCAGCGGGGCGCCCTTCTCCACGGAGAGGTCCTTGCGCAGCACGATCACACGATAGGTGCGCCGGCAATCGCCCGGACGGCACAGGAACTCCGCCGCTTCTTCCTAACACAGCCGGATATTCTCATACTACGCGCATGAACTCAACACAGTGCAACTTGTCCCCGCGTTACTATGGAACTGGGGTGAAAATCCAGGAATTTCACTCTCAGTGCCTCCTTCTCCTACGCATTTTTGGGGTAATGCCCTTTCCCGGCCACGTTTTCTCTATTTGTGCCGCTCGATAGCGCAACCGGCTCGGCTCTACGGTATTGGGGTTGAGCATGGAAACCGCCTTTGATATGATAATCATAGGCACGAGAGAAGCTCTGTTGCAGGACGGCGCTCGGAGCGTGTGAAAGAACTACCTGGTTCCCACGGTTCTCGGTGGGGGCCTCCTTGGCTTGCCTGCCGTCCGTTCCCACGGAGAACCATGGGAACAAGAGTCTAACAGAAAGACGCCTTTCACGTCCTTCACGGGAGATAGTGATGCGACGGTTGAGAAAACAGGCAATGTGGTTCGGTGCCGTGACCGTGCTCTTGGGCGGCATTGCCTATGGGAGCACGAACCTGGCAGATAATCCCAACCAGGTGCGGTGGAAGTTCTCACCGGAAATGGAATCGCCGCACATCGCCTGGGCCAAACCACTGGCAGGCGGGCCAGCCACCGCCACGATTATCGCGCCTTGGTACACGTATCGCGACGCGGTGGAACTCTGCCTGCGCCTGGCGATCACCGTCAACCCGCTGATGACCGACGGCTTCAACCAGGTCCCCAACACGCAGCAATACGATTGCGCCTATCCGGACCTGGGGGATAAGCCCGAAGTGTGGCTGGCGTTGGCCCGAGAGCAACTGAAGAAGAAGGCCGACGTGATCGTCGTGGGCAAGGTCGCCTGGATGGCCTTGCAGGGCAAGGTGCCCGCCGGCGGCTGGGAGGGAGACAAATGGGACGCGTTGACCGTGGATTTGCGCCCGGCGATCGTGGAAAAGGTCAAAGGGGGCTGCGGGCTGCTCTACATCAATCCGTATCTTGAAAAGGGGAACGACGGCGAGGTCTGCATGTATCTGCCCCTGGGAGACGCGCCCGCGGCCGAAAAGGGGAAGCCGTGGAAGGTGCCAGCAACCGGGGAGAAGGTCGTCTTGAAACGCGTCGAGGCTTCCGACAGCCTGCTTCGAGGTTTGACCGGGCTCAAGTTGCCGCAACTGGAAGGCAAGGAGTGGAGCGACCTTGTCTACACTGGAACATTGGGGAACGGCCGCGTCCTGGCGGTTGATTACTCCTTTCGCACCGGCTTCGGCCAGCGCAGCGAAGATCAATTCCGCGACCTGACGTACGGCAACGACGGCGGGTTCAGCTCGTCCGTGCATCACTGTCTGGTCGGCGCCGCCCCTGCGCCTGGCATGGCGTGCTCTTATGAGTACCTGATGAGCTTCACGGCGCGAAGCGTTCTCTGGTGTGCCGGGCGAGAACCGGCCGCCAGGATCGAGAGCATCGCGGCCGATGCCGTCGGCGGCGTTGCCGTCACGGCGCCGCGAACGCCCCCTTCCGCAAGACTCTGCGTCGAACTCCGCGACTGCTCGGGCGGGGCCGGCGAGGTCGTCGCAAAATGGGATGCTGCGGAGCGTCCGCTCAAGCTTCCGGCGTTGAAAGGCGGGACCTATTTCGTCAATGCCTGGCTGAAGAACGGCAAAGGTGAGGTCCTGGACTGGGCCTCGGCCAGGCTCGATATCCAGGCGGCCGCCCAGGAGGAGCGCCATCTTGCCGAGATCAGGACCGCTGAAGCCGCGCCCGCGCCCGGCGCCCCGTTGGCCGGTGAGATTCGACTCGCCGGCACATGGAAGGAAGGCGAATTGCTGCGTCTTGCGGCGGTTGACAATTTCGGCCGGTGCCTGTGGAGGTCGCAATGGCCAAGTCCCGGCGCGCAGGTCCGGTTCCGGATGTCGTTTGACCCGGGGCGCAGCGTGGCCGCGGTCCTCAAGGCCGAGAGGCTGCGCGGTGGAGAAACGCTGGAAGCCCTGGAAAAGACGGTCTGTTTCTCCACGCCGGAACTGGACGGCGATTTCGCGCTCATCCTCTGGGCCAGCGCCGTCAACTACGAGGACCGCACCTGCCGCCAGAACCTGGCCCTGTGCCGCAAACTGGGCGTAGACGCCCTGATGCACCTTCCGGCCGAACTGCGCGAGCCCTGCCTGCGCTCCAACATGCGCTTGGCTCATTACGTGCTGCGCGTGGTTCCCGTTCAAGTCCGCGGGTTCAGCGACCCGCAGAATATCGAGTGGTGGCGGAACTACTTCCGCAGCACCGCCCGGGAATTGGCCCCCCTGGCGCCGCTGCTGTTCACGTTCGGCGACGAAACCCAGGGGGGCGAGCCGGCCTCCTACCTGACGCCCCCCTTCAGCGACCTGGACTTCCGCGGTTACCTGGGGTGGGTGCAGGACGAACGCAACGGACACTTGGACCTGGCGGCGCTCAATCGCTCCTGGGGCGCCGGCTTCAAGACGCCCGACGACATCCAGGTCCGCTCCCTCGCGGAACTCCGCAAGACCAATTCCAGGCCGCAATGGGTCGCCGAGTCGCTGTGGGCCGAATGGACGTTCCAACGCCTTCTGCGCGAAAGCATGGAGGCGGCATGGCACGCAGCGCCGTGGGCATACTACGGAGACGAGGGGGTTGGCAACCTCTATGGAGAATGGCACGACTACTATCGGCTCCACCGCGACATGACGGTCTGCCAGTTGTACGACTCCACGCATGCCCCGGGCCCCCTGTTCATCAAGTCCTTTGCCCATCCGAAAAGCCTCAGGGGCATGTGGACCGGCAACTACGGTTATTACCTGGGGCCGGTTGACGAACAGTGGATGCGCTCGCGTCCCTGGCGCTCGCTCTTCTACGGGATGAATTCGGAATGGTGGTGGATGCTGAGCCTGTCGGTGCGTCCGGACGGCAAGCCGATTCCAGCGCTGGCACAATATGCGGAGGAAATCGCCCGCATCAAGGCCGGACCAGCCACGTTGCTGCTGAAGGCCGCACAGCCGTCGGCGCCCCAAGTCGGCGTGCTCTATTCTCCGAGCACGCTGCACGTCTCGGCCTTCAATGCCGACGGCGTTCAGCCCCATCCCTGGGCGCTGAACACCGCGGCGCAGGCCCTGGCCCGCACCGGCTACGCGGTGCAGGCGCTGCACCAGTCCCAACTGGATGATTTTGCCGTGCTGGGCTCGGGCTACAAGGCGCTCATGCTGCCGGCCGTCAATGCGCTTTCCGAAAAGCAGGCGGCCGCCATCCGCCGGTTCGTGGAAGAGGGCGGCCTGCTGATCGCCGACTGCCTTCCGGAACAATACTTCTCGGACCTGGGCCTGCCTTATGCGAAGGATCCTTTCCGGTCCGTTTTCACGAAAGGGATAGGCGACATCGAGTACACCTTCGGCAAGGGCAAGGCCCTGCTTGTACCGGGGGCGCTCAGCCTGAACCTGTTGGAACGCTACAAGGACACGCTCGGCCAATCGTACAGCGAACGGCAGGGCAAGCCTTTGCCGCTCATCTTGCGTCAGTGGATCGAAGGCGCGACGGGATGCCGGCCCCCGGTCAACGTCGCGCTGCCCGACGGAACCCCGCTGGCCGATGGGGAGATCAACACCTTCCAGGACGGGGCCGCCCTGTACGTGGGCATTGAACGCAGGGGCCGGTACTGGGAAGGCGAGCGGCGCCGGTGGCTGACGTGGGACGGATACCAGGAGGAAGTGGACGCAACGCTGGCCTTTCCCACGGCAGCGCACGTCTATGACGTGACGCGCGGCGAGTATGTGGGACAGGGACCGGCGGTCAAGGTCAAGCTGACGTCGTGTCCACGCCTGTTCGCCGCCCTGCCGTCGAAAGTGGAGCAACTGGCGGTCGAAGGGCTGGCAGGGAGCTATCGGCAGGGGGAAACGATTCGCGCCGTCGTCACCCTCCAGCCGGAGCGCGAAGCCGGCTGCCAGGCCGTGGTCCATGTCAGTGTCTTGAATGCGGCTGGGGAAATGTTGCCCTGGTTTGAGCGGAACGTGATTGTCGCCGGCGGCCGCGGGGTGATTGCCCTGCCCCTGGCCTTGGACGAAGCGCCGGGCAACTATCGCCTGGTCCTCCGCGACGTTGCCACGGGCGTGACCAGGACAATGCCGCTGGCCATCCAGTGACGAGGTCTTCTGGATATCCGGGCACCCAGTACTCACTAAGTTCCATATGGTTATGACGTTATGAGAGATACAGCAGCACGGAAGGCAGTCAACTTTTGAAACGTTTTGTCGCATGATTGATCGCTTTCTGCACAGGGTTTGCAGGCCTTTTGCATAGAGTCTGAAGAGCTTTACCAAGGTAGTGGCTTCAACTGGCGCATCCTGCGGGACTTGTCCCTCTAACAATATATTGCTGTTTTTCATCGGTCTTAACTCTGCGTTCCTCCGCACCCACTGCGGTGAGTAGACCAGCCTTGACCCTTTGCGCCGCGCGCGATTTTTTCTCTGGCCTTCATACAAGTCCTTAAAAGTCTGGGCAAACTGTTCCGAACTGACGCGAACTGACGCCAGACTGGCCGGAACCGGGACCAAAATGGCCGGAACCGGAACCAATCTGGCCGGAACATAAACCATTCTGGCGCGAACTGGCACTTTCCGGCAAACGTTGTAATAATTACGGTTGACAAGTAGCTGGGGATGCAGACGCAAGCCAGTGCTGGCGCGAACGAGTGGTGTTGCGACTTGGAGTCCCTGATTTTGTAAGAACATAAATGCTGCCGTTCTCTGTGCCTCTGTGCCTCTGTGGTTG
>JBEKKG010000529.1:0-5712 GCA_050010835.1 Planctomycetota bacterium | reverse complement strand
CTCGCCTAAGTCCCGCCAGTCCTTATGCGCGTTCCACGCGGCCAAGAGCCGTTGCTGCTTTATCGCCTGGGCATCGTTCGCCGGCGGCGGGAGCTCGGGGACTTCCTCGGGCCGCGGGGGTGTTTCAGGCGCGTGGCGCCGTGGCTTGCGGGCGGGCTGTTTCACCCCGTCCTTGCCGGTGTGCTCTTCATGGTGGGCAATTTGCCCACCATGCTCCAGTTCTTCCCGTTTTGCGGAAACAGTATGGTGTGAGACCTTGACTTCCGCCGCAATCGCCCTATCACTCATTTCAGGGTGCATACGCAGGCAGGTCTCCACCAGGATCTTCTTTCCCGCGGGGGTCAGATTCCGCCTGGCCAGGGCGCGGGCCAAGATGAAATCTTCTGGCGTTTCTCCCTCGCCATTCCACTCCCGGATGACGGGCGGGCACAGCGGTATTTCCAGCCGTTGACACATTTCGTATCGCCGGCAGCCGTCAAGAATCTGGCCTTCGTGAACGATGATGGGGTCGTAAGGCCAAAATCCGTCCTTCAGGCTCTTCAAAAGTCCTTCGTCTTCATCCGCCGTCGCGCGGGGCATCGCCGCGGCCAGGGGGTGGGGTTTAAGCGTGTCCACGGTGACCTCCTTGCTCGGGGCCAGAATCCAGAATGTAGCGGTACTCACTCGCCAGTCGTGAGGACAGCGTGCCCTTCGTGATTTCCTCGATGAAGCCGTGGCCTTTGAGCCAGTGCAGGCGCCGGTTGGCTTGCACCTTGTTGGATAGGCCGCTGATGGTGCGTAACTGCTCAACAGACAAATGAAAAGGCGCTTCGCCAGTATCGCGCTGTAGTTCCCGCATCAGCCTAATGAGTTGCCGATATTCTGGGCTAAGGAGGGTGGCTGTCGCGGGTGTTTCGGCGATTTTCGCCCGTTCCCAAGCTGCCGTGAGTGCGGGATCTTCGCCGAAGGGTATTTGCACCTTGTCCAGCGATTCCTCAAGCTCGATCTCAAAATCTTCTTCCGTCACATTGGCACGAAGAAAACCACGCACCGCGGCTTGATAACAATATAGGTGCGCAGCTTTCTGAATTTCGTCTGGGGTCAACGGTGACAGCCTCGCCTTCGAAATGGCCTTCAGCCGGCGCGCAAGCTCAAACACTTGGCAGTGAGAATGTCCAGCCAAGACTTTATTAACCGCCTCTGTGATATACATATTTTCTTGCGGCGGGGGGGTGTTACACAGAGTACCCGAGGACACAGAAGACGTAGACAACACAGAAGACCCGGATAACTCTGAAGACTCAGAATACCCTGAAGACTCTGACAACTCTTCTTTCACGATGCTGTTCTGAGTATTCCGGGTATTCTGAGTCTTCTGTGTCCTCTGGGTACTCTGTGTAACACTTCGCGGCGCCTGCGCGGATTTTACGCGCGCGGGGCTTGAAGGCCTGATTTTTGGTGGTACGCTGTGCATCGAAGTTTCTCCACGGCGCCGCGTCTCTGCCCGCAAAGCAGCGCGGCGCTTTTTTATTGTCCGGCGAGCTCCGTGTCCCGCTTTTGATCTCCTGTCGGGGCGGCGGGTACTCGCGTAACCAGCGCCTCGACTTCGGCCCGGTCAAAGCGAACGGTTGTTTTGTCTGGTAAGACGATGTGCGGCAACCGGCCGCGGCGCGCAAGGCGCTCTGCCTTCCCAAGCGGCCAGCGGAGTAACGCATCTATTTCTTCGGGTGTGCTCAGTGACATGCTCGTTTCCTCCAAGCCTCTCCGAAAATTCAGAGAAAACGGCGTGTCGCGTTCAAAGGTGGTTATAGGTGGTCAATGTTTGTCATTTCACCCGGTGCCTGGTGTGGCCTCCGATTTCAGGCAATACAGTTCTTGAATCTCGCTTGTGGGGTGTAAATCGTTCCGCAATGGTCGCGTCGGTGTCCTCGATCTTCTGTCTGGTGACTTCGGCCCGTTCGGTTAATTCCTTGTGCCAGGTGAGCAACTTGTTTTGATCTACGCGCGGAGGCTTGCCCTTGCCGATGATACATATTGGCCCGTGCTCTGTTTCGTTCAAACGCCTCCAAGCTCGCGTCGCCTCTGGCGAGTAGTCCACTTGCAGAGCGGCAAGGACGGCCTTCCAGCCCATTAACATTTTCGATGCCGGCGGGTGCGCTGCGTTCCCGGGTTGCGTCTTGGGCCTGGCTTCCGGATCGGCAACCACGGGCGCGGCCGTCGCGGGCGCGGGGGCGGTGGCCTTCTCCCACGCCAGCGCCGTGATACTGTTCTTAAGGCGCTTCTCTACACCTTCAAGTCTGGCCCGTGCGTCTGCATTGCCGGGTTCTCGGCGGATTGTCTCCAGGCCTTCTTTCAGCGTTCTAAGCCAGATCTCTCCGAGTTCCCTTTTGATGGTCGGCGGTTCAACGTTCACAACCCATTCCGTGAAGTCTAGCAGGAAGAACAGGACTTCACGAAGGGCCTGCCGATCTGGAAACTTGGCAGCCAACTGGGCGGCAAGTTTGATCTCTGTAAGTCTCCACCGCACCAGATAGTGTATGGCGACGTCTCTGCCTTCGTTTAAGTAGCCTCTGACCCAGTAAGTCACGGAGTCCTGTTGGTGCGGTAGGCCTCCCAAGGAACTCCAAAACCGTCTTTGTATTTCTTCCAGGGGCGCTTCTGGCGCATTGCCGTAGGCTTCCTGGATAATCTCATTCCAGACCTTCTCGAAGTCTTGATCTTGAAACAATGGCCCGGTGAAACCAACACGCAACTCTTCCATGGCACGGCGGGCGTGTTCTTTGAATGCTGCAACTTTGGGATTTGCTTCTTTGGGTTGTGTTGATGTGCCTGGCACGATGCACGCTCCTTCGCAAAGGCGTCTTCGCAAAGTGAAGCGCGGGAAAGCCGGTGCGAAGTTCCGGCTTGTCGGGTTGCAATCCCTATCCCCGCGCTTTCTATTTTCCTTCGTGCGTCCGCGCCGTCAACTGGCCTTCCGCTGTGCGGCTTCGTTCGCGCGGTTCTGGGCAGAGAGCGCCACGTAGCGGGCCTGGGCGGCCTTGAAGGTGTCGCTACCGGCCGCGCCGGCGCGGAAGTGATGTTGCAGGCTGCAATCCGCCTGGAAGTGCGCGGCGTCTTCAGCGCGCGCGCAAATTTCCTTCGCGAGCGCCACGATTTTCGGCGAAAGCTCGCCTGGCTTGACGCCGGCTTCCAAACACGCGGCGAGCGTGTCGCGGTCCAACTCCATGGGGGTGCCCATGATTTTCCTTTCTGGCGCCGGAGCGCCTTCGTTCAACTGGGGGAATCCCCCAGTTGGCCTTTCCGCCGGGACTGCCGGCGCTTTGTCGGGGTGCGTTTTCTGTTGGGGAAATTCCCCAACAGACTCAAGCCTCGCGGGTTGCGAGGCTTGTTGGGTTAGCTGGGGCCTATCGAAAATCGGATTCCCGGAACTGAAGCGGATCGTGCCTAATTCCACCGCGGCCTCGCCGAAAACTGTGTTGTCTTGAACGATTTTCATTTTCATCGTGGTTTCTCCTTATGCGCGTCAACACCGTCAACCGTAAAGCAGCTCGCGCCGGTCCCGTTTGCCCGTGGTCTTGGTGCAGGCCAGCGGCGCTTCGTCAGCGTACTTGGCCTCGTCAAACTCGCCGGCCTCGTCTTCGGACAGCCCAAAGACCTCCATCGCCAGGCGGACGTCGGCGTTGGTACAGCCGCCGGCGCCGCGCCCGGTTCTGGTGGATCTCGCTTTCCGCCTGCTTTTCATCGTGCATTCTCCCATTTGCCAGTCCACTTCACGGTTCAATTTTGCAAAAAAAACAAAAGAACCTGGTACAGGGGGCAGTTTGGGGGCAATCAATTTCCGAAGCCCTCTGGAAAGGACCCAAGAAACTCTCCGGCAGGCCTTCTCTCCCATCGCCAGCGCCCCGCCAGCCGCGGTCCTGCGGCCCCTGGCGCGGTCGGGATACTGGATGGCACTTTGACACGCGCGCGCGATTGAAGGCTTGCAGGCAATTTCCCTGCAAGGGTTCTGTGGGGATTTCAGCGGCCTTCATGCCTTCCCCCTTCCGGTCAAGGCGCGGGCCGTGGTCAAGATCGCGGCGCGGCCGGCGGCTTCAAGGTGCTGCCACAAGTCCAGCAGTTCCCGTGTTGCGGGATCGTCCGGCGCGTAGCACGAATTCCCTTCCGCGTAGCACGCAGCGGCGGCGGGCGTAGAGAGTCCCGTAGGGAGTCCCCACTTGGGTAAAATTGAGTTATCGGCAGTTGACGGGATTTCGCGGGAAGGTACGGTTTTACCTATGAAAGTTGACGGGGAAGGCACTTCGGCCAATGTGGGTTGAATGGCCTCTTTCGTCTTGTCGATCCATAGGTTGCGGGTTCGAGTCCCGTCAGGCCCGCCAATTCTTGAAGCAGTGCGGTTCCTTTGCGCTGACATCGGCGCTTTCCTGAGCCGGTGCGTGTCCTCTTCGCCCAGAGTGTGCGTCGAGTTGAACTCATGCCGCGGCCAAACATTCTTTATCTTCATTCCCACGACACAGGACGGTGCATCCAGCCCTACGGCCATGCCGTGGCGACACCGCATCTTCAGCGCCTGGCTGAGGAGGGTGTGCTATTCCGTCAGGCCTTTTGCGCCGGTCCAACCTGCTCGCCCAGCCGTGCCGCGCTCCTGACCGGCCAGTGGCCGCACAGCTCCGGCATGATCGGCTTGGCGCACCGTGGATTTGCACTTAAGGACCCGACGCAACTCCTGCCCCACACGCTGCGCCGCGCGGGTTACTACACGGCGCTGGCCGGGATGCAGCACGTGGTGGCGGATGCAAGGCTGGATCTGCTGGGCTACGAGAACCTGGAGCGTGCCGGACAGAGCTGCCGTGTGGCACAGGTGGCGCCGTGGGCCGCCGCGTTTCTCAAGAATGCGCCGCGCCAGCCGTTCTTCCTGGACTGCGGATTCTTCGAGACACACCGCCCATACCCGCCGCACGGCCCCCCGGATGATCCGCGTTATTGCCCCTGGCCTGCGCCGCTGCCCGATACGCCGGAAACGCGGACCGACATGGCGTGCTTCAACGCCTCCGCGCGGGAACTGGACCGCGGCATCGGCCTGGTTCTCGAAGCGCTCGCAACCAGCGGTCTGGCCGCGAATACACTGGTCATCTGCACCACCGATCATGGCATTGCCATGCCGCTCATGAAGTGCAACCTTACCGACCACGGCCTGGGCGTGCTGCTGATCCTGCGCGGCCCGGGCGGTTTCAGCGGCGGGAAGGTCAGCGAAGCGCTCGTGTCCCAGGTGGATTTGTTCCCGACCCTCTGCGAGTTGCTCGGCATCGCTCCACTGTCCTGGCTGCAGGGCGTTTCGCTTCTGCCGCTGCTCAGAGGAGAGAAAGCAGAAGTCCGTGAGGAACTGTTTGGCGAGGTCACCTATCACGCGGCTTATGAGCCGCAGCGGGCCGTGCGCACCCGGCGCTGGAAGTACATCCGGCGCTTCGATCCGCGCGCCACACCAGTGCTGCCCAACACCGACGACAGCCCCAGCAAAGACGTGTTGCTGGCCCACGGCTGGCGCGAAAGGCCGGTGGTGGCCGAGCAACTTTACGACCTGGTCTTCGATCCGCGCGAGAGCTGCAATTGCGCCGGCGACCCGCGCGCCGCCTCGGCCTTGGCTGAGATGCGCGGGCGGCTGGACCGCTTCATGCGCGGCACCGACGACCCGCTGTTGCGCGGCCCCGTCCCCGTACCCAGCGGAGCGGAGGTGAA
>JBEKKG010000528.1:0-5725 GCA_050010835.1 Planctomycetota bacterium | reverse complement strand
ATGAAGGGACTTGTACTTGAAACACATTTGGATGAAGTTGATCGAAGTCAGGCCAAAAAACACGATGTGGCCCACGAACGCCAGGCCCAGAAGCAACGGGAAATTGCCCTTCCCGAAGGGCTTCATCAACTCGTCGGGATTCTCAATCAGGGCAGGGATTTCGTTCGCTGCGCGTCTCTTCGCCGGCGCGCCGGGGCCGGTGGAAGCTTTGCCTTCGATCACAGCCGGCGCCGCGCTTGGAGCGCCGGCGTCCCGCCGGCCCTCTTGCGGCGGAGGTGCGCCAGTATCCCTGGGCGCAGGGGCCGGCTGGGCGGCGGCGGGCGGTGGAGTTTCGGGAGCCGCTTCCTTCGGGGCCGGCGGAGCGCCGGCGGTACGTTCCGGCTGAGATGGCGGCACTTCGAGAGCGGCTTCCTTTTGCACTGGGGCAGGCTCAGGTGCACGGGCCGGTTGCGGTTCCGAAGCTGGCTGGCTCGGCTCAGGTTGCGCACGCTTAGGCTCAGGCTCCGCCTGCGGCGGAGATGGCGGAGCTTCGAGGGCAACTTCCTTTTTCACTGGGGCAGGCTCAGGTGCAGGGGCCCGTTGCGCTTCCGAAGCTGGCTGGCTCGGCTCAGGTTGCGCACGCTCAGCCTCCGCCTGCGGTGGAGATAGCGGAGCTTCGAGGGGAACTCCTTCTTGCACTGGGGCAGGCTCAGGTGCGGAGGCCGGTTGCGGTTCCGAAGCTGGCTGGCTCGGCTCAGGTTGCGCACGCTCAGGCTCAGGCTCCGCCGGCGGTGGAGATAGCGGAACATCAAGGATGGCTATCTTCTGCACTGGGGCTGGCTCAGGTGCGGGGGCCGGTTGTGGTTCCGGAGTTGGCTGGCTCGGCCCAGCTTGCGCCCGCTTGGGCACAGGCACGGTCGGCGGTGGGGACGGCGGCACTTCGAGAGCGGTTGCCTTCGGAGGCGGCGGGACACCAGCGGTACGTACTGGTGGAGGTCGCGGCACTTCGAGAGCAGCTCCCTTCTGGACTGGGGCAGGCTTAGGTGCGGGGGCCGGTTGTGCTGCCCGAGCCGGCTGGGCAGGGGTGAGTGGCGCTGGCATGGGCTTGGGCTTGGCCTGCGGCGCCAGGGCCCGGGCCGGCAAAGCGATTTCAGGCATCGCCGGGAGCGGGATGGACTCAAACTCCGCAATGATTGGGGCGGAAGCAGGAGCAGGAGCAGGAGCAGGGGCGGGGGCAAGGGCAGGGGCAGGCGCGGCCGGCTTTTTCACCACCTCTCTAGGCACGAATATCCTGCCGCATTGGGTGCAGCGGAACTTCTTGTTCCGTTTCTCCGCGGCAATGGTATATTTCTTGCCGCAATCGCATTGGGCGAGGATCTTGCCGGCCTCTGTCATGGCGTCGTTTCTCCGTCCGGCGTTGCGCCCGCGCCCGTGTTGCGGCGGGCTGGGGCCGCCGGCACCCTGGCGGAAACCTGTCTCTCCTCCTGGCCTGCCAGGGAGATTTCCAGTCCTGCGCGGCTGAGCGCGAGAATCACCGGGCCGTACACTTCCTGCTGCACTTCCCGGTCCACTGTCAGCGTCGCCGCTTTCTCTTCCACGTCCTGGGAAAGGAGCTGCACGGTGGTCTCCATTTCGAGCAGCGAGCAGGGCTTGCCGCGCAGGTAGATCTGCCCGCTCCTGTCAACCTGCACCGAGATGACCATCTCCTTGAGTCTCTGGATTCTGGGGGCGGTGGCCGGCTCAAGCTTGATCTGGCCTTCTTTCACGAAATTGGTGGACATGATGAAGAAGGTGATAAGCAGAAAGGCAATGTCCCCCAGGGACACCATGGAAGTCATGATGTGGGACATGGGCTTGCGCTTCATTTCTCTTCCCCGGTGTCAATCAAGGCCAGCACTCCGCCGGCCTGCGTGATGGACATGACCACCCTGAAGTAGTCCTTGTAGGGCACGTCGCGCGCGCTCTCCAGGATCACCAGGCGCCCGGCAGGCTCCTTCTGGGGCAGTTTCTCGCTGAGCAGGCGGGCCTGAAGTTCGTCTATCGAGATAACCGCTTTGCTGTCCCCATAGCGGATGCCAGTCGTGGACAGCGCAATGGTCAGCGTCTTGGATTGGCTCGAGGAACTCCCGCCCGACGGGATCTGGATCTTGTCCCCAGCCGGCTTCAGGAAGGTCGTGGCCAGCATGAAAAACAGGATCAGCAGGAAAGCGATGTCCACGAGCGAGTTGAGATCCACCTCGATCAAGCCCCTGACCTTGCCGCCGGCGTCTGCCATGGCATCTACCTCTCCACGGACGTCAAGGCGATGCTGTTCACCAAGCCCATGGACGCCGCCTGCAGCTCCAGGGTGATCTTATCAGTCTTCTTGAAAAGGATGTTGTAGGCCACCACTGACGGCACCGCGACGCACAGCCCGCCGGCCGTGGTGATGAAGGCCACGGCGATGCCGGCCGCCACGCCCGTCGAATCCACGCCTGAAACCGCCAGCGAGCTGAAAGAGGTAATCATGCCGGAGACCGTGCCCAACATGCCCAGCAGCGGGGAAACGCTGGCCAGCAGCGGCAGGATGAACATCCGGCGCTCCAGGGTTTCCATAGCGTGCGGGATGTAGTCCTCCATCGTCTTGGCGACGTTGATTTCGATCTCCGCCAGGGAGCGGCCGCGCGCCAGAAGCTGGCGATACTTGTCAATGCCGGCCAGCAGCACCGCCGACACCGGCCCGCCGGTCTGCTTGCAGAGGGCCAGGGCTTCCGCGACGGCGCCCTGTTCTATCAAGTCGCTGATCTGCTGGCGCAAGGCGCGGGTATCGGTCTTGAGCTGTCTGAAGACCCGCACCCGGTCAATGACTGTCGCGACCAGGAAGACCGAGCAGGTGATCTCCAGCGCCATGAAAGGGCCGCCGTCCAGGATGTACTCGAGCACCGTTTTCTCCTTGCTTCGTCCTCAAAAACCCTTTCCTTTACTAACACCCGCGAACGGACAACGAACACAAAAACCACGTAGCCAGGGAACGCGCTTCAGGCCGAAAACGAACGCCACTTGCGAACCACATCTTCCAAATCGTTGGCCAAGCCATAAACGTCGCCGGATTTCGTCTCCGCCTCTTTCTTCGCAATCAACCGCACTAGGTCGGCTGGCGCACGGGCCGTTGCTTCGGCCAGCGCGTAAACTTTCCCCTTGGCGATTGCCGAGGGTTTGTCAGCGGCGGCGTCGTAAAGATTATCAATTGCCTCCATCTTCTCGACAAAATGTTGCGGAGGCATACTCAGCACCGCCGCATAATGTTGCGCTGCCGCTTTGAGCTGTGCCCAAAGCCAGACCTCTGGCCCGCTGTTCCCCGGCAGGTACAGCAGGCTCAGCGCCTGGCCAAGCTCTGCCGCGCGGGCACTCATGCGTTGTCCCACCTCGCGGCCATCGCCATCCAGGACGAAAAGGACGTCTGGTAACTTGCGGAAACGAGCCAACGTCTCCAGATGCAGGGGAAACTGATCTTTACCGGTGTCTCGCCCCACCTCTATGTCATTTTGGAGTAGATCCAGTTTGGGGCCGAGGAAATCCAGAAGGCCGCGGATGAACGCTTCCGCCATTTCGTCCTCGCAAAGCACGGCTAGGACGCTTTGTGTCCGGCCATAAAGCGCCTTCTGGATCAAGTCCCTGTAGGGTTCGCGCCGGACGACGTTATCCTCGGTCCGCTCAAGGAAAACCCGCGCTTCTGTTGGCACAGTGTCGAGCACCGCGGGGCTATGGGTTGTGACCACGATCTGCAACTTATTGCGCAAAGCCAGCCGCTGAAGTTCCAGCATCAACAACTGCTGGACATACGGATGCAGCCCGGCCTCGACCTCATCAATTAGAATTAGCGCTTGATCCTTCCTGGAGACATCCCTGGAGAGGCGCAGGATCGCACGCTCACCCGCTGACATGTGGAACTCCGAGTATTTAGGCCGCTGTCCAGTTTCCCCAGCGCGCTCAGCGAACAGCAAGCTCCGCAGACCTGTTCTCATGCAACTCAATCTGGAGTACCGATAGCTGAGAATGCGTTGCGCAAAAGCTATGTTCGAGGCGTCTACTTTCTCTGTCTCGAAGTCCCTCCGGGCGAGCTGGAGCACGCTTCGGAGTTCGGACGGGTTACTCAGGTTGGCCAATGTCCTTAAGTATACGTCGCGTTCAGGCTGTTCTGCCCCCTTGCGGCCGAGGAAACTGCGATTCCATTTGTCCCCAGGCCGTGCCCATTTCATCTGTTGCCTGTCGTTCTTGACCACATAGGCGAATGTAATCTCGACAGCTTCCCTAATGTCAAAAAGCTCCCCTTGCGTATCACGCCTGCGCGGGTCAAAAACAGGAAACATCTTTGTTGGCGTCCGGTCCTCGACCTGCCGCTGGAGAGCTTGTTCAGGGCGGCCAAGCGATTTGTATGCGCAAGCCAGGGCAAAGAGAATGGTTGATTTGCCACAACCGTTTGGCCCGGCCAGGACCGTCACCGGAAAAGGAAGAGACACGCGGAGATCCCTGATACCGCGGAGTCCTTTGAGTTGGACCTCCTCAAGGTAGTTCTCCCGGCTGGGCTTCTGGCTGCGCAGTTGGTCCCAAATCTGCTCAAGGTTCTTCTTCATTGCGTGCATAGCTGCTTCACCCGGCCCCGAGCCCGCGCAATTCGGCGAAATGCGCGACAATCGCCCCTGCTATTCCTTCTTCTCCGCCGGTTTCTCCGCAGGCTTCTCCGCCGGCGCTTCCCCGCCCCCCGGCGCGGCGCCTGCCTCCTTGGCCTCGCCCCCGCCTCCCGCCAGTTTCTTCTCGATCACCGGCGCGAACTCGCGGGCCTTTTCCGCCGAGGCGGAATTGGGGTAGCGGCTGAGCAGTTCGTCGAGCTTGTCCTTGGCCATCTGGAACTTGCCCGCGCGGTAGGCGGCGATGACCCACTTGAGCTGCATCTTATCCAGGAAGGGGGCGTCTTCATAGTCCTGGAAGACCTGCTGGATCAGCTCTATGGCGCGCTCGAAATCCTTCACCTGGATGTAGTAGTTGGCGATCTGGTCGAGCGCTTCGCCGGCAAAGGGCGAATCCGGGAAGTTGTCGGCGACTTTGCGGTAGGCCGCCATGGCGCCGCTGAGCACCGGCGGCCGCTCGCTCCCCACGGAAGAGGCCATGGCGCGCTGAAACTCGATCTGCGCCAGGTTGAACTGGGCCTCGGCTTTCATGACCGATTTGGGGAGGTTCAAAATGCCGGCAAAGACCTGCACGGCGCCGTTGTAGTCCTTGGCCGCCATCTTGGCCTGCCCGATCTTCAAAAGGGCCCTGTCCACGAGGGTGGAATCGGGGAAACGTTCGGTCAAGGTGCGGCAGATGCCGATGGCCTCCTGCAGCTTGTCCTGCACCAGCAGCAGTTCCCATTGCACGCTATAGGCCTCTTCGACGACCTCGCGCGAAAGGCTGGCCCGCATGCTGGTGCGGACCACGTCGTTGACGCGCGACAGGCCCAAGTCGGCCTTCTCGTTGGCCTTGGTGGTGAGGCCCACGTCTTTGAAGATCTGCCCCAGCTTCAGGAAGATCTTGGCTTCGATGAGTTCCTTGCGCGCTTTCTTGTCCAGGTCGGTGAGGACGCGGACTTGGTTGACCACGTCGGCGATGCGGCCGCTCAGGACTTTGGCGCTGGCCTTGACTTCGCGCGCGCCGACGAGCGAGGCCTCATCGTAGTAGCGGACGATCACGTCATCGCCCGGCATGGCGAAGATGACGTTCCCGCCCC
>JBEKKG010000527.1:0-5741 GCA_050010835.1 Planctomycetota bacterium | reverse complement strand
GTCCAGCGCACCAGCGGCCAGGTGCTGGAGTACGCCGGCGCCCTGGTCAGGGCCTACTTCCATGCTAATGCCGGCGGTTATACCGAGGACGCGGAGAACGTCTGGGCGATCAGCGAGCCCTACCTCAAGGGCGTGCCGAGCGATGGGGATGCTTATGCGGACACGCTGGGAAGTTGGGCGCAGAGTACCTATACCTGGACAGAGACCTGTGACCGGTCGGACCTGGGCGCCCAGCTCGGAGTGGGCAAGATCCTGGATATTAAAGCGTCCTGCAACCGTACCCAGGTCACCACAGACCCGGCGACCGGCAGTACCACCGTACAGTTCATCCCGGGTACCGCCACTGTTTCCGGCAGGGTTACCCAGCTCACCGTGGTCGGTACAAACGGTACCATGACCTATAACAGGGACAACATCCGCCAGGCGCTCGGGCTCAAGAGCACTCTGTTCGATGTGGATGTTGGCGGTCAGTTGGAAGCCCTGGACGCCCAGGGCCAGACCGATGCCCTGAGCGGGGATGAGGTCTGTGTCCAGGGTCAGGATGGTCCTCAGCAAACAGTATCGCTGGGGTCGGGCAGCCTGTACATTCTCGGCTCCGGCAACAGATTGGTGACCCAGAGCGCCTCCAGTGACGAGATCACTTTCAGCGGACACGGCGACGGTCATGGTGTGGGCATGAGCCAGTGGGGGGCCTGGCAAGCGGCGCGCTCCGGCAAGACCTATCAGGACATCCTTGCCTTTTACGTCGCCGATCAAATGCATGGCCTCTACAGACTCGGGGCCGCTCCTTTTCTTGTCCACGACCACGAGCTCATAGGGCAAGGCGCCCACGTGGGCCTGAATCGAGCGCAGACAGGCCAGAGTCAGCTCGCGCGTGTTGTAGCTGACGATGATGATGGCCAATTCCGGTGCCGGCATGAGGTCCATCCACAATTAGAAATCGTTCAGTCTCCGAGCCGCGGCCGTGAGGGAGCGGACATTGCCGCTTGCTTACGCGCGCGGCTCGGAGACCGAATGGTCACCACACTCAGAACATCTCCGCCGGCTTCAGTTTGCGCACGGCGCGCGCGGGGACGCCGGCCACCAGGGATTCCGGCGGCATGTCGGCCTGGACGGCGGCGTTGGCGGCAACAAGGCAATGCGCGCCTATGGCCACTGGCCCGACAATCCGCGCCCCCACACCCACGAACACGCTATCACCGAGCGTCAGGACCGCGTCTCCGGGGTCGCTGGAGCAAGGCGGCCAGCGGGACAGGAGCGTCACTTTTGTGGACAGGACGCAGTCCCTGCCGATGCGGCAGCGGCCCGTGATGGCAATCAAAGAAGCGTGCATGAACACCAGTCCGCCTTCAATCTCGGCTGCCGGGTCAACGTCCACATTGAAAAACATGCAATCCACGGCCCGGACCAAGCGGGCAAAGGGAGGCATATAATTGCTGTGCAGAAACCCTTGAAGGCGTACCAGGGCGACGCTCAGCGCCGCCGGACTGGCGATGGCCTTGAGACAGAAGGACCAGTTGAACGGTTTCGTGTCAATGACGGCGCGGCGGGCCAGATCGTCACGGAGCAGGCACAGCAGGCGGCGCAACGTCATGTGTTTTTCTCCGCCGGATCGGGCCGCGACCCGAAGGGTCGCGCTACATCGGTTGAGCCAACCACTCTGGCCGGCACGCCCTCCAGCAGGGAATACGGAGGGGCGGAGGAGGTAACGACCGCGTTGGCCATGACCAGGCTGTGATGCCCGAGGACCACGTTGCCCACGATGCGGGCGCCCGGGCCTACCAGCACCTCGTCTTCCAGGACAATTCTGTCCTTCATTTCGTCCAGGCCCAGCCGCGGGCCTATGGTGAAAGAGACCTGTCCCGCAATCACGCAATTCTTCCCAATGCGGGTGTTGTTGTGGATGCCCACTCCCAAGGGGGTGCAGACGGCCAAGCCCTCATCAATCTCTGAGCGGAAGCCCATCTCAAAAGAGAACAAGACGACGTTCAGGATGGCCAGGAGTTTGGCCAGGGGATAGAGATGGTGGTGGGCAAAGAACGATTGCCAGCGGCCGATGAAGACCGCCATCCCCGGCGGGCTGAGAAGGGTAAAGAACGAGCTGCAGAACCCCGGCGCCAAGCCTTCCAGTGCGGCACGGCCGCAGATCGGCGCGAATCGAGCGGATCGTTCCGGCCAGAGACACCTTCATGCGCTACAGCCCTCTTCCCCCCACTGCTCGCTCCTTCCGTGAAGACGCAGGCGCCCACTGCACGGCCGCTCAGCCCAGAACCAGGTTGCCGCTGCTGTCCGCGGGCGAGATCGCCGCCGGCTCAAGCGTCTCAGTGTGGAGAAGCTCCGCCATGGCCTGGCGCCTGCTGCGGCCCAAGGCCCCAACCGCGACGATCACCACTGCATAGGTCAGCAGCCCTGCAGCGGCGCGCGCGACGAAATGAACACCGGGAGGGAGCAGGGCCAGCAAGGCCACCAGGGCCAGGCAGCCACACACCGGCCGCCACAACGCCGCGCCAGGCTGGAAGCCCGGCATGGCGCGGCGCGCCAGAAGGATGCGCGTCCCCAAGCCGGCAACGGAACCGATTATCAAGCCTCTGGCCGCGCCGCCAGGACCCTCGACACTGATGCAGAGGGGCAGCGCCACCAGCATGGCCAAGGCGTTGACCGCCAGCGAGAGCAGGTCGAGCGTCTGTTTCTTGGCGGCAATCATGGCCACCGACAGCACTTGATCAATGCTCATCAAGACGCACTGCCAGACCAAGATCTGCAGAACCGGCACCGCGCCGGCATAGGCGGGCGCGCCGCTGGCCAAGCGTTTGTGGAAGAGCAGCAGCACGATGGGTTGGGCCAGCAGGCAGACCAGGGCCGTGAAGGGCAACACGCACAGCGACATCACCTCCAAGCCGCTGGTGCAGGCAGTTCCCAGTTGCCCAAGGGCCTTCTCGCCCCAGCGCGCAAAGCGCGGCATCAGGCAGAGGGACACCGCTGTGGGAATGAGCAGGCCGACATCCACGAGCATGTTCGCCGCGCCATAGAAGCCCGCGCCTTCGTCGCCGCGCATCTGCGCCAGCCAGAGCATGGCGGAATGGCGGGCGACCAGGCTCAGGGCCAGGATGCCCGCGAAGACGGGCAGATGGCGGATGTAATCCCGCAGCAGGCCGCGGTCCAGCATCCACGGCGTATCGCGCAGCCAGGGCCAGAGCGACCGGATATAGACCGCGCAAAAGAGATAGCGCGTGACCACGAAGGCGCCGATTATCCACACGACGTCGCCGCGCCAGAAGAGGCACGCGGCGCCCAGAGCGACACGCACTACGGTCTCGAGCGCGGTCAAGATGCCATAGGTGGCGCCTTTGTCCAGCCCCAGCAGCAAATGGCACGAACTGAGATAGACTACGGCTCCGGGTATGCCGGCAGCCACGATGAACAAGCCTCGCGAGACCCGCGCGCTGTACCAGCCCGTTTCGCCCAAGCCCGCCACTCCGGCTGCCGCCACGATTGCGACCCCGACGCCCAGCAGCAGACTGTGCAGAAACAGCCTGCCGGCTTTATGGGGTTCCAGCGCCGTCTGGCGCATCACATATTGTTGCATCCCCAACAGGGGCAGGCTTTCCAGAAAGAAGAAGAACGTGAGCAGCGTGCGGTAAGCGCCGAGATCGTCAACGGCTTGCCGTGCGATCAGCCAGCTCAAGCCAAAAGAGCAGGCCATCGCCAGCATGCGCATGCCGGCGATGACCAAACCGCTCCTCAATGGATTGCTCATGCAGTCTTTTCTCGCCGCCTCCAAGGCCCTGGACGTTAGCGAGCATAGCTTCTCCGGGCGGTTCTTACAACCCCCGTGCGCGAAAACCGGCGGCTGGCGGCTGGGGCAAGAGCACTGGACTGCCTTGCCGGTGGAAGTATACTCGCCTGCACAACGGGAGGCTGTGGGGAGACAATGGCAGAACCGGTGCAGCGCGACCCACTGCTTGGCCAACTGCTTGTGGACAGTGGGGCAATACGCGGGGTTGACCTCGAGGAGGCCCTCAAGATCCAGGACCGCACCGGGCAGTTGCTGGGTACGATCCTTCTGGAGATGGGGCTCTGCAACCGGTCCGCGCTTTCGAGCGCGCTGCTGAAGCAAAACCCCTTTGTTGAAGACCAGGTTTCTCCCGTCACGCAGCGGCGCACCAAGCGCCCCACCCTCCATCTGATCGGGTTCCATGTTACCACCAAGCCGCTGCTCTCCTGGCTGCTGCTGGTGGCGACGGACATTCTGAGCCTGGCGCTGGCCGTGCTCTTGGCCGCCTGCGCCTGTTACCTGCTTTATCCCCAGATCATTCGGGAGGTGCGCACGGCCGGCCTGCTGGCGTCCGTGCTGGTGCTGGTGTGCTTCACGGCCTGGCGGCTGCACTCACTGGTGGCGCTTGGTCCAGTCGAGGAATTGCGCCGCAGCACCATCCTCATCTCGCTGGTCTGTCTGGGCATCGCTTGCGGCAGTTGCGTGTACTCGCACATCGAGCGCGATGCACTGGTGCTGATCTTTGTTTTCTGGGCTTGCGCGGTGTTCTTTGTGCCGGTCTTGCGGACACGCCTGCGCCAGGTTTGCGCCAAACGGCCCTGGTGGGGCCATCCGGTGGTGCTGCTGGGCGCGGGGGATTCGGCGCGCCGGGTCCTGGGGATGCTGCGCCGGCACCCGGAACTGGGACTGAAACCCGTCGCGGCGCTGGACGATGACCCGGAGAAGATCGGGCAGATCGAGGGCGTGCCGGTCTTAGGCTGCCTGAATATCGCGCCCGTGCTGGCGCGCGACCTGAAAGTGCGCCGTGCGCTCGTCGTCATGCCCAGCGTTCCGCCTGTGCGGCTGATGGAATTGCTGGAGTTGCACGCGTCCGCCTTCTCCTACCTGCTCATCGTGCCCAATCTCCTCGGCCTCTACTCGATGCTGGTCCCAGCCCACGACCTGGGCGGCGTGCTCAGTCTGGAAGTCAAGCAGAACCTGCTGCTGCCTTCTCACGGCCGGCTCAAGCGCACGATGGACGTGGGGCTGACTTTTCTCGGCGGTTTGCTTATCTCGCCGCTGCTGCTGTTCATTGCCGTGTTGATCAAGCTGGATTCCGGCGGGCCGGTTTTCTACACCGGGAAGCGTCTCGGCAAGAACGGCCAGCTCTTTAACGCCCTCAAGTTCCGCACGATGTACGGGGATGGTGAAGAGGACCTGGAGGATCTGTTGGCCAAGAACGCCGCACTGCGCGAGGAGTACGAGAAGTACCATAAGCTCAAGAAGGATCCGCGCGTCACCCGCGTGGGCCGCACGCTGCGGAGATACAGCCTCGACGAACTGCCGCAACTGTGGAACGTCCTGCGGGGCGATATGAGCCTGGTCGGGCCGCGCCCGTACATCGAGCGCGAGATTCCGGACATGAACAGGAACCACCCCATCGTCTTCAAAGTCCTGCCCGGCATGACCGGCTTGTGGCAGGTCAGCGCGCGCAACAAAGCCAGCTTCACCGAGCGCGTTGAGACGGACGTTTTCTACGTCCGCAACTGGTCGCTGTGGCTCGACCTGTACGTGTTTGCAAAGACTGCGGAGGTCGTGTTGTCCGGCACGGGAACATAAGGGGCGAGGGGCGAGGGGTGAGGCGCGCGTGTTGTGTCATGCCATAACTCCCCTGCTTCCCATAATTCCCGTCGGACTTGCCGGCGCGTGTGTTGTTCCAGGCCCCATGCCACTGCCGGGCCGGAGAATCCTCTGTGTCCCGGAGTGA
>JBEKKG010000526.1:0-5743 GCA_050010835.1 Planctomycetota bacterium | reverse complement strand
GAAATTCCTGCCTCGCAAGCGCCAGGGCCTCGGCACCGCTGACTACCGCCACGCACCGCTGGCAGGTATCGATCGGAAACCAGTCCAGGCCCGAATAAGCTCGAGCCGCGGCGGCGCCAGCGACACGGGCACCGCGCCAGTGCAGGACGTTGATTTCGCGTAACTCCACCCTCGGCAGGCTAGCGCTGCCGGCGCCCAATTTGTCATGGCCGTGTCATCGCCAGGGCCAATCACTCAAAGTGAAAGCGGAAATTTCGATCAGTCTTGCGGCTGTGGCAGGACCGGACCGGGATGGCGACGCCTCGGCGGCCCGCCGTGACAGTCGAATCAGCGAAGGACGGCGCGTACCCGGTGCGTCGCACCATCATCCACCAGCGGTACCAGCGCCGGCGACAAGCACTGGCAAGACTACCGGCTCGCACTGCGCTTCAGGATCGCCGAGCGCGGGAGCGACTGGCGCGACGGCCCGTGGATCGGCTTCCGCAACACCGCGAACGGCGCCTGGAAGTACTCGCTTAATTTCCACGACCGCGACATCGCGCTGCACAAGGCCAACCGCGGCGCATTTTCCACAGACCACAACCCGCTTGCGGTCATGCCTTGGAAACCGGACAACGAATGGCACAAGGTTGTCATCGCCGCAATCGGCAACCACATTTCAATCGAGCTTGATGGCAAGAAAATCATGGAGGCGCAGGACGACAATTACCTGGGCGTGCCGCCGCTGCGTTGCGGAGGCATAACCCTGAGCGCCCGGCGCTGGGCGGGTTCCACGGGGAACACGGTGGTGGAGTTTGGGGACGTGGAGGTAAGAGAGGAGAAATGACGGTCACATCACCCATTTCCTCTGCCGCAGCGCGGTTATCAGCACGCGCTCAATCGAGGTGTCCGAGCAGACGCGCAGGTAGTTGCCGCCGCGCCGCCTGAACGTTTCCTCCACCGCGCGGCAATGCGACTCCAACTCCTGGGTGTAGCGCGCCGGGAAGTCCGCGCCCGCCGATAGTTCGGCCTCGCCTTCTTCTTCCAGCGAGCGCGCCAGCAACTCGCCTTCAACCTGCGGCTGGATTTCTTCCGGCGCCAGCACGTGGATGGCCGCAGGGTCGAACCCGGCGCCGGCCAGACGCGCCACGGCCGCCACGATTTCCTGCTCTTCCTGCCAGAAATCGCTGATCACCAGGGCGCGTCCGCGTGTGGGACCAGCGCGCAGGAAACCGGAGACGGCGGAAGCCAGCGGGGACTGACACCAATCTCCGGCTGTTTGGAGATTGGCTGTCTGTCCCCGCTGAGCTTCGCATGAAGCCAGGTGTGCTCCTTGTAGAAAGGCGAGAAAATCCCGCGTCCCCGCGCTGGCGCTGCGCACGGGGAACCGCTCCAACTCGCGCCCCGGCCCGCGGAAGAGATACACGCGCGCCACGTCCTGGCTGGCCAGGGCCACGTGCGCGAAAAGCGCCGCGACGCGCCGCGCGAAAGTCCACTTGGACGGCAGGCCGAGGGCCATTGAAGGCGTGGCGTCGAGCAGCAGGTGCAGCACGCCGGCCTCCTCGCGCGCGAATTCCTTCACGTAAGGCCGGCCCAGCCGCGCGTAGCTGTTCCAGTCCACGTAGCGCAACTCGTCTCCCGGCGTGTAGCTGCGGTGCCCGTGGAATTCGAGCTGCCCGCCCTTGTACGCGCCCAGGCGGTGCCCTTCCCGCAAGCCGCCGCCCATGGCCCGCAAGGCCACCAGCCGCAAGCGCTCCAGCGCCGCCAGAAAATCCGGCGCAAACACCACCTCGGCCGGCGCCGGCCGCGCCACCGCCGCGCGCCCCAGGGCCAGCAGCCGGCCCAGCCAGCCGCCGTGTTTATGCCGCTCACTCGAAGCTGTCATGGCAGCACCCCTTGGTACATTCCCCCCACCCGCGAAACCAACTGGAAAATCTGCCAGATCACATACAGCGCCACCAAGCCGTAGGCGATTCGCGGCAGCCACTCGCCCAATCTTTCCACGGCGCGGCTGTAATCTTCGCGCGCCGCGTTGCTCAAATGCAGGAGCGTTTTCTCCAGCGCCCCGCTCTTCTCGCCCACGACCACGGCTGCCACGAAAGGCGCGGGCCAGAGACTCTCATCCCCCAATGCGCTGGAGAGCGGCCGGCCTTGTCCCGCGTGGGCCGCGAAACGCCTGATCTCCCGCTCGTACACCCTGTTGGGCACGGCGCGCGCGCAGGTTTCGAGCGCGGCGAGGAGCGGCATTCCCGAGCCGCTCAACAATCCCAACGCGCCTGCGAACTGGGCCAAACTCCTTTGCCGCTCGATCTCACCCACGATGGGCAGGCTCAAGAGAAACCTGTCAAACTTCAGCGGCTCGCCGGCGCCAGGGCCCCGCGGCTTGGACCGCGCCTGCAGCCAGGCGCCGCCGCAGCGCCAGGCCAGGAACGCCACGGCCAGCGGCAGCAAGGCGCTCGACAGATACCCGCCGCCGCTGCCGTCCGTGAGAAAACGCGGCAAAGGCGCCACAAAGGCGGCGAGCAACAACACCCCCACCGGCAGCATCATCCGGGAGCGGACTTTCCTCCGCGTCGCCGCCCACAACTCGCGTTGCGCGGCCGCCGCCGCCAATACGGCCTCAAACCGCCCGCCCTTCCAGCCCGCGGCCAGGAGCGCCAGTTCCGCCGGCGCCAGGAGCGGGCGCAGCGACTCCAGAATGTCCTCAAACCCCGCCGCCGCCCGATTGCTTGCAGCTTGAAAGCACTCCCGCGTTTCGCGCGTCTGGCACAGCGTCGCGCAGCTCTCAAGCGCCTGCGCCACGCCCACGCCGGCGGCATGTTGAATCTGCCACCCTCGCAACGCAGCCGTCACCGATTCGTCCAGCGGGTCAATCGCCATGTTTCCTTCTTACCCGATCTCCCGCCGGAAATGTAGCGCGGGAGTTTCGGAGAGTCTGCGCCAATCCGGTTGTGCCACGGATAAGCCCTCGCACCGCGAGGGCTTATCCGTGCCCGCCGTGGCCGCACGGATGAGGCCGGGCCAAACAACCGGCCCGGCCACATCCGTGGCACAAACTAAAGATGGCATGTCACCGAACTCCCAGGATGCGCCGCGCCGCGCGGCGCGTTTTCCGCTCCAGCCAGAAGCTCATTAGGAGGCCCACAACGCCGGTGGCGAGGAGCGGCAGGCCCCAGGCCGCCATGCCGCGGCCCACCAGTTTCATGTCCTGCGGGGCGAACCGCGCATAGGTCAGGAACACGCCTGCAACGCACAGCGCCGGCGCGGCCAGGACAAACCAGTTGCAGGCGAGGAGCAGCAGCCGCGGCACAGGCTTCTCCAACGCCAGGATTTTGGCCTGCACCAACGTCACCACCATGCCGTAGAAGACCCAACCGGCCACGAGCGGCGCGAGCACCCATGAGGCAGGGGCCAAGCCGGCCAGATTGGGCGTCGCCAGGATCAAGCCTTCCGCGTTGCCTAGAAAAGCAACCAGCACGATCAATTCAAGCAGCGAACACTGGAGCCGCGCAAAAAGAAGCCAGGCAAAATAGAGGCACAGTCCAACGGCAAAGACGCCCGTGCCGATTGCCGCCTCCCAAGCGGGATCCTTATGCAAGAAGAGGAGAGTTGCCGCAGTCAAAGGCACAGCGAGCGTCACCAGCCAGCGCATCCAGCGCAGGTCGAAACCTGCGGATGTTTGAGCGAGGATCTTCTTCCGCTCGCGGCGGCGAGCCCACCACAGCTCTAGGCCAGGCCACTCAATCCTAAAGCATTCAGCGAACAGGATAGCACGCCATCCCGGCCGTTGTGGCTCCCTCATGGGGCCTTCCCTCCGGGCGCGGCGGCACTCTTCTTGAGGGGCGGCACGCGGAAGACAGTGTCATCCGCATCCGGGTAGCCGCCAGAGTCCGGGGCGCCCCACTGGTTGTTGTGCCCGCCATCGTCCTTGCCGTTGGGGCCGAGCGCATAGATGCGAATGGTGTTGGGATCGCGCCAGGACCTCTTTTGCGTTAGCCTGTCAATCTCCTCCACTCCTTTGGGATCAACTCTCATGCGCAGCGGCACGGGAGATAACACCCCCTTGGGGACGGCGGCCAGAAATTCCGGCACGAGCTCGTCCAGCGACCTGGCATCGCGCTGGTATTTTGCCCGGAACTGGAGAAACGCCAGGCCCGCGTCCACAACCCGCCCCCGTTCTTCGCAAACCATGAGGGATTGTCCGAAGCGGGCCAAAACGGGCAATACCATCCTTGTCATTATCGCAGGACCTGTCTGGTGCCTGGCAATCAGTTCGCTCATGTCTTCATCTTTGTGCCATTCGCCGCGCAAGGACCTGGCGATGAACTCATCCATCACGGCGGAGTAGCAGTGCCGATCGGAGCCGTACCACAAGAAGCCTCCGGCCCAAAAACCTGGGAAGCCCGGCATGGGCATCGAACCGCTGGCCATGCCATCCAAGGTGTAGAGGTTCATGGCTCTCTCACATGCCAGGCTGCGGGCTGCGGCGGTTTGCCAGTGGCGGTCCAGCCACACGGCTTTGCGGTAGGCGGCCAAGTCTTCGCTGGAGTCGGGTGTGTCCCAGGCGACGATGGCCTCGATGGTGCCATCCGCGATGCTGGCGCAGGCTATGCATACCAAACTGGAAATCAGCACGGGGTCGCTGTTGACGTGCTGGGCCAGCTTATAGATCGTGGCGATGGACCTGGCTGCGGCCCTGTGGTCGCCGGCGTGAGCTGAGGCTCGCGCGTGAATGGCCAGCAACCGGGCGCTGTCTCGCGTTTGGGCCAGATGCGGCATGAGCATGTTGATACCGAGGCCATAGTTCAGCCCCCAATTGCACCGCGCCTTGGCTGCGCCGGCATAGAGATGCTGAATAGCCGCCGCATTCTTGGCCACGTAGGCTTGCACGTCGGGGTTCTCAAAGAGCCTGCTTTCCTTTGTTATGAAGGTGCTAGGATCGTTCCTTGGGCTTCCCAAAGCGGCGCTCGACGAGTAAGGCACTTTGGCCTTCTGGGCCAGAGCGTAGTCTTCGGCGGCGTTCTCTTCCTTTGGCACAGCGGGCGGCGCCAGAGCGAGCAGCGCGGCCTGGCTGGCCTTGAGGTTCTCCGCCGGATCCTCGGCCGTGCCGCGCAGGAGCAGCAGAGCGACGACGACCACCAGCCCTGCCGTCAGCGGCAGCATCCACAGACGCCGGTGCGCACTGCGCAAGTACCACGCCGCCGCCGCGGCACGCGGGTCGGGTGCAGGCGCGGCCAGAGGCTCTGGCGTTGGTGGCGGGACCTCAGGCATGAAGGCAGTCTACACGGACATCTTGGATTTTGGATTTCAGATTTTTGAGTGCGGCGGCTTGCCGCCGCTTTCAAAGCGGTGACAAGTCACCGCACTCCAAAAAGCGGGACAGTTCGCCGCCGCTCAAGGTGGGACTGAAGTACATTTTTTCTTTGATTTTGTATTTGACATCGTAAAAGAATAGTGATACTATATCTATTGGTACGCAAGTGTGGACGTAGGGCAAGCCCCCTGGCTCGCCCCGCTTGCGGGCCAAACAGGACAGGCGATCCAGAGGATCGCCCTACGGGAGGAGCAGCACAATGGAACCGAAATACGACCAGGAGGACTGGAAAATCATCCTCAAGATCTACGCTGAAGTCGGCTGCAACGTTTCAGAGACGTTGCTGGTGGTGCGGGCCAAGTACCCACAGTACGCGCACTTGGCCAGGAAGACGTTTGAGGAGTACCGCGATTCCGACGAGGGCAAGAAGCAGCTTGCGGAAGCGCTGGA